>JAPLWP010000138.1 GCA_026396535.1 Candidatus Magasanikiibacteriota bacterium
ATAATCAGACTCCACAAGCCTATTGCGATGAATACGCTGCCAAATTTGATGCGCTCAAACAATCTCTCAATTTAAGCTATACCAATTTTATCCGCACTACCGATGCTCACCATATTGCGGCGGCACAAGAATTTTGGTTGCGTTGTGAAAAGAATGGTGATATTTATAAAAAAGATTACGAAGTAAAATATTGTGTTGGTTGTGAATTGGAAAAAACTGATTCCGAATTGGTGGACGACAAATGTCCTGTGCATCCAAATTTAGAAATTGAATTAATAAAAGAAGAAAATTATTTCTTTAAATTTTCCAACTATCGGCAGGCACTTTTGGATCTCTACGAAAGCAATCCAAATTTTGTCGTGCCACAGAATCGTCAATTGGAAATAAAAAACTTTGTAAAAAAAGGTTTGGAAGATTTTAGTATTTCTCGACTGAAGAGCAAAATGCCTTGGGGTGTACCAGTACCAAATGATCCCGACCAAGTAATGTATGTTTGGTTTGATGCACTTATTAATTATATCTCCACTTTGGGATGGCCTACAAATGAGCCAAATTTCCAATCTTTCTGGCCGGGCTATCAAGTGGCGGGCAAAGACAATTTACGCCAGCAGGAACGTTTTGAAGAAAATTATACTAACAACTTGGTAAATGGAATAGGGAACCTCACCTCCAGAATTATTACCATGATTGAAAAATATTCAAATGGAATAATTCCAGAAATTTCCGCTGATTCTTTTGGATTTAATGATAAAGAATTTTGGTCACAAGGATATATTGCAAGTTTGGATGGCTATAATTTTGACCACGCAACCAAAAACATTATTGCCCAAGTAATAAAATGCGATAAAATTATTTCGGAAACAAAACCGTGGGAAAAAGCTAAAGCCGGCGAAGACATTTCCGGATTACTTTACCAATTAGCAGAAAGCTTGCGCCATATTGCAATTGCGCTATTACCAATCATCCCAAAGACAGCTGAAAAAATCCTCACTCAGCTTGGACAAGAAATTCCGGCAGTATATGGCGATCTTACTAAATGGGGGGAATTAAAACCAGGAACAAAAATCAACAAAGGGGAGATTTTATTCCCTAGACTTTAATTTAAATATGCCTTTATCGTATTTTGATCTGGCTCTATTAGTTATAATAGCGGCTTTTGGTTTATTTGGTTTGTGGTTTGGATTAGTGCACACACTTGGCTCACTGGTCGGTACCATTGCCGGTGCATATTTAGCCGCCATTTATTACGAACCAGTAGCCAACTGGCTGATCAAAACAACCGGCTGGGGAGAAAATTTTTCCAAAGTTTTAATTTTTATTATAGTTTTCTTTCTTATCAACCGCTTAGTTGGTTTAGTATTTTGGATAGTAGATAAAATTTTAAGCTTCTTCACTCATCTACCATTTATCAACAGCATCGACAGAATATTTGGAATGGCTTTTGGATTGCTCGAAGGGGCGATAGTACTCGGACTTATTTTTTACTTTATTGGTAAATTTCCTGTAGGTGTAAGTTTTATGACCTGGGTGACTGAATCCAAAGTAGTGCCACAATTAGTAAAAATAGCTTCTATTCTATTACCTTTATTACCAATGGCTCTCAAAACTATTCAGACCGTAATACCATCTTTAAAATAATATGAAGAAGACCATTTTATTTGGATCTTTGGCCGTCATCCTTGTGGTGCTCGGTTTTTTAATTTTTAAAAATAATAATTTCAATCCCAATCCTGCCCAAGCACAGCCAAGCTCTTCGCTCAATATAGCAATCACTGTACCAACGGAAATAAACGATAAACATATCGCACCGGTAGAGCAAAATGTTTTT
>JAPLWP010000072.1 GCA_026396535.1 Candidatus Magasanikiibacteriota bacterium
ATTTGGCCGTATCATTGAATTGACGATGATCGATTACTTCTATCACCTGTTCCGGTTTTATTCCGTTTGGCAAAGATTCTATATCACTGGCATCCAGAAAAATTATTTTCAAATCTTCCGATACCACATCCTCCATTTCAAGTTGATTAAAAATATTAAATTTATCCAATACAAACCTTGCTTCTTTATGGGGTTGTCCGGCGATTTCGGCTTTGACCTCTTTTCCTTGCTTATTCAAAAATTCCGCGTAAGCCACCGCGCAGGCCACGCCATCCAAATCGGCATTTTTATAAGAAGTTGTTATTATCTTTGGCATTTTATTTATTTAATTTGTCCTGCAACAATTGTATAGTGGCCTTAGCCAAACCTTCACATTTGGCGATAAGCACAAAATCTACTTCCGCGGCAGCCACTACCTCTTTATTAAAAGTTTTTATTCTTTCCTGCCAAAACTCTTTTGTTTGACCATCGAGTAATCGGGTTGCTAATTGCAGATCCCCCAAAGTGGCTGTGAACCAACCTTTTCTAAATTTATTTTTCTTTAGATCCTGTAATCTTTGTTTGCCTTCGTCTGACCTATCATTATAAAATTCTGGCAGAATTCTTTTGGTTGGGTCCGCATAGAATTCTGAAGATAATTTTCTTTTTATTTCCGAGATAGCTTCCAAAACCGCCTCTCGGTTTTCATTTCTTTCTGGTTTTTCTATATTGTCATTTTGTGCAGGCGGCTGATAAGATTCTAAATTGGCCATATCAGAAGAAAACTCTCTAAACATAACTTTATTATTAATATATCGATAATTGTAGCGCTACCAATCATTTTTGTCCAGAATACACTATCCATAGACACGTCTATAATTTTCATCTAAAATAACATTAGATTGCGCATAAGAATTTTACTAATTTCAATATATGTCCATGAAAAATAAGATCCTGGCGATCGGCTTCCTATTTGTCTTGGCACTTGGTTTATTTGTAGGCTACCGCATAGGAAAACCAAATTTACCAGGCGAACAAGTTAGTTCACAATCCATAGTACAAGCACTCAAGCACGAAGGTTTCCTGGTGACCGAAACTTATATCATCACTCAACAAATCACCATCGATCGCTCTACCGGCAGCGCCTTTAAGGATTTCTTTTGGGGACAAGACATCACCGCCTTTGGCACGATGAAAACTAGCATGGGTGTAGATTTAAACAAACTTACTCCTGAAGATATTACCCTGACTTCCAATAGAATTTCCCTTACGGTACCAAGCCTAGAAGATCATGGGGTAGAATTAATCGGTGATATTACACTTAAAAATAATCAGGGAATCTTTAAAAAGGTTTTTAATAATGACGATGGCTACAATGCCGCCTACGCCAAATTAAAAGAATCGGCCATACTGACAGCAAAAAGTGATCTGATTCAAAATGAAGCCAGAGAAAATACTAAAAAAGAAATTGAACGTTTGATACAGTTGATTGCTGGAAATAGGCAGGTGGAAATTATATATAAATAAGTTCAGCTTAAGATAATTCGACAACTTTAAAACAAAAAAACAGAGTTAATACTCTGTTTTTAATTTCCATGTCGGGGTGACAGGACTTGAACCTGCAACCTCCTGGTCCCAAACCAGGCGCTCTAGCCAATTGAGCTACACCCCGAATAAATTGTAAACACCGGCTAAGTGGTATTTGTGCCGGGAGTGAGGATCGGACTCACGACGCAAGGCTCTTCAGGCCTTCGCTCTACCACTGAGCTACCCCGGCTATTTGTTTTCCGTTCGCCTAGTGGACTGACAGGGATTCGAACCCTGGACCCTCGCGTTGCAAACGCGATGCTCTACCAGCTGAGCTATCAGCCCTTATTTTTTATTAGCAGAAATAGTATACCAATTATTAACAAAAAAGTCAATTGGTGATATACTGATAGGAATAACCTTATAATATGCTCCAAAATCTTACCCACTCCCAGCAATTAATTTTCATTGGCCAGGTGCTTTTGTCCATTTTATTAGGAGGCATGCTCGGCCTACAGCGCGAGCGCTGGGGCAAATGGGCAGGACCTCGAACTTACGCTCTAGTATGCGCCGGATCCACATTATTTACAATTTTATCCCTCAATTTTTTCACCAATAATTCTACTGTAGCCAGCGCTGTGATCAGTGGTATTGGTTTCCTGGGTGCCGGCACAATATTGCATAAAGAAAATCGTGTAGAAGGCCTCACGACTGCCGCAGGACTGTGGATGGTGTCTGCTATCGGTATGGCTGTAGGTGTAGGAGAATATTTATTGGCCACTGTTATCTCAATAATAATTTTGGGTGTATTGATGTTCAACGACAAACCTCTCAGAATTGAAAGAAAAAAATAAA
>JAPLWP010000084.1 GCA_026396535.1 Candidatus Magasanikiibacteriota bacterium
GATAGATCTTTTTGAATAATTTCACCAAGGGATAATTCCTGCACTCCCCACGAGGAACAGCCGTCGAGCGGCTTGATGATATACGAATCAGGAATACCTAATTTGGATAAATTTTCCAAACTATCAGCTGTAGGAATGACCTCCATCCCCTGCTCAAATAAATCTACTAAATATATTTTATTTTCAACAAAATTATTACGATGAATTGGATTATATAATTTAATTCCAAATTGGATTGAAATATTTTTTATTAATTCAAATTCTTTTACAAATGATCGGCTCGGCCAGGCATTGCGGATAAGACAACTTTTGAACTGCGATAAGACTGTAGGCGCCTGTGTAATGTCCACTAGAGCAACAGAGAAAAAATTACTTAGATAATTGGACAAAAATTGATCCTCCTCCGGATCATCATTATTGATATTGGTAATAAAAAGTAGAGGTAATAAAGTCATAGTACTGTCAGTATATCATCTCAATAAATAAATTAAAAACAAAAAACCAGAGAAATATCTCTGGTCTATCGTGGGCAGTAAAGGATTCGAACCTTTGACCCCCTCGGTGTAAACGAGGTGCTCTAACCAACTGAGCTAACTGCCCAAAACTGTGATTAATATACTAGAAAATTTAATTTTAGTCAATGGCTAGAATTGGCATTGTTTAAATTACTCATATAATCCCCGATCTCTGGGTCACCATGGACCTCGAGCCAGTACCACCATTCCACTCCCCATAAATAGCCACGACTAAAGCCGGTTTTTTGGGCAAAATCCAAATTTTTCTGAAGACGATCCAAATTTAAAGATTTAAATTGTTCATCAATATTCTCCTGTGTCACCACATTATTTGGCAGCCATGGCTCCGCCTGCAATTCGGCTACCCAGGTATTGTCCAGAGTGCGTCCACGCGCCAAAGCACGCCAGCGATAATAAATTGACGGCACCCAATCATAAGTCACATATCCCAAATATTTATTCCACACCACGCGATACACAGTAGTGCCAAAAATATCACCAGCGGTCGCTGTCTTATTCCAAAAACTCAATTCCCCACTATCGGTCACGAGTACCTGGCGAGAGGGATCGATATTTTTTACGGTAGTAATTTCGGTGTGTAATTTTTCACCGGTAAGCGCGCGACATTTTGTCCCAAAAGCCAAAAATGGTTCGTTTTCTACTTGCCAAATTTCTACGGCAGAATTATTTTTATAGCGCTTTGTGACTTCACTGAGATAATTATTCAAAGCAGAAAAATATTCCGCCTCACTCAAATTTTGTGTCCATCCCGGCACATTGCACTCGGGCCAGCGAGGCGTTTTTTGTCCCATCGCCAACACTACTTTGGCCTGGCGTTTAGCCGCTTCACTTATCAAATAATCCACCTGTGTAAAATCAAATTTACCCGGCTCTTTTTCTACCACATCCCATCTGGCAATCAAACGCAAATATCGAAAATTATATTTATCCAAAATTACTTTAAAGGTTTCTTTATAATCCAATCCCAGATACTGCGCATATTCCGGACTAAAAGTAGCACCCCAAATCA
>JAPLWP010000126.1 GCA_026396535.1 Candidatus Magasanikiibacteriota bacterium
CCTTCGCACGGAATAAACGCATACATGAGCCCACTGGGCTTCAAGACCCGTTTTATTTCTGCCATAGTCTGCTCTACCGATTCCACATGCTCCAACACATCATAAATCACCACCGCATCAAAAAAATTATCCGCTAGTGGCCAGCGGTCACCGGGACCTAATACATAATTTACACCATCTGCGGTTTCTTTAGCTTTATTGATAGCCACTTCACTGACATCAAATCCATAGCAATCACTAGAAGGTATAATTTGTTTGATAGCACGGATAAATTGACCGGCACCACAACCTACTTCCAAAATCTTGGCATCACTCGGGAGAGTTTTTAATAATTTTAAAGATTGAAAAAGACGAATAGCCGTAGGATGACTCGGATCTAGACTAGCGGTATCTTGGCCCCAGATAGACTGATTATAATCAAAACTCATATGATAGATTCATAAACTTTTACTAAATCCTGTAAATTTTTATCCAAACTGAATTTATTGATTACCCCTCCCCTGCCCTGCTGACCCATAGCCTGTCTTTGCTCCAGATGGTATCCAAAAAATTCTTTAATTTTTTTCATTAGATCGTCGCTGCTACCTTGCGTAAATGTCAGACCATTTACTCCTACCTCAATTTTATTTTGTAGCTCACTAATACGACTACCAATCACGGGTGTAGCACAAGCCATAGATTCTAGAGCCACCAAAGAAAAAGATTCGTAATCAGAAGCAACCACTGTAACCTGCGCCAAAGAATAATATTTGGACAAAGTTTGGGGATTATTTATCTGCCCTACAAAATATACTTGATCTTGCAGCGACAAATCCTGAGTGAGTGTGCGATACATTCCCTCCTCGTATCCTCCACCCACGACTATAAGCACAAAATCTGGATCAGTCAATTTATTCATCGCTTCCAAAACTAAATCTAATCGCTTGATTGGCATTAGATTACCAACAAATAATAAAATCTTTTTGTTGCTTATACTTGCCAAACCCAATTCAGTCGCCGAAACAATTTTTTTAGAAAAAATTTCTGTATCAATAGCATTATTTATTTTTACCACCTTTTCCACATCCACATTCTTAATCAGAGAAAACTGTTCGACGCTCTGGTCCACCAAAATAACTTTTTTAGCTTTCTTCAATACCAAAATACCACCCAAACGATCGCTGAAAAATTTTATAATATTTTTTATTATACCTTTGGGCTGAGCATCCATATGATAAGTCGCCACATATGGAACATGATAAAACATACTAGCCAACAATACCATAAAACTGGCTCCATAAAATGGAAAATGCAGATGAACCAAATCAAAACCGCGCAATTTGGATAATAACTGCGGCACAAACCCGGCGTCTCCCAAGCGAATTTTAGCAGAAAGATATTCTATTTTTAAATTACTTTCTGGCAGCCTTACTCCATAATCCAAAGTAAAGACGGTTATTTCATGCCCTAGACGCACCAAACCTAGCGCCTGATTAAGAGCTACTTGGCCCATCCCTCCAATGCGAGGTGGAAAAGTGGAAATAACAAAAGCAATTTTCATTTATTTATTTTTATCGGTTAAAGCATTCTGACGCACCAGACGAGTAAGATTTTTCTCAATTTTTTCTATTCTTACCCACACTCTAAAAATCAAGAAAAATAATCCGGCAATCGCTAAATATATTACAGCGTCTACTCCCCGCCCTACTCCCAAAAATTTAGCCAACCATACAGCCAACCCAGGACGCAACACGACCAAGATACCGGCCAACCACAGCCCGGTCCAGAGCAGAGCATTAAAAAATTTAATTTCTTTGTCTTTAAAACGCAAACCTACTTTCACTACCGCAAAAATAAAAAATAATATTAAAAAAAATTGAATGGCAGTCATAAATTATTAACTAATTTTATCTATTAATATATCGTATAAAATTTTAAATCCCGCCAAAACTCCTTGGCCATTTTCTTCATAAAAAACTTCTACCGGATACTCTTCGTATTTCAGATGGTGCTTTCTTATCAGCTGAGGAATCTGTGAATTATGTGCCATGCCATCCTGGGTAATCTGAATTTTTTTGGCGGCCTCATCACTGAGTACACGAAAACCATTATGCACATCAGATAATTTTAAACCGGTCAAAAAATTATTAATGAGACGGCTAATTGGCAATAACAAAAACTTTTTAAAAAAAGGAATATTGGAACGGGTGTCCAAAAAACGTGACCCAAGTATCGCGTCCAATTTTTTGGTATTCATTAAATCCACTGCTCCCGCGATATCTTTGGGATTGAATTGGCCATCAGCATCAAAATGGACGATAATTTTGGCGCCGGATTGCAGTGCGTATTCATTTCCAGTCTGCAGAGCCGCACCCTGGCCGCGATTGAGTTCGTGCGAAATTACTTTAGCTCCGGATTCACCAGCACAACGCGCGGTGTCATCACGCGAACCATCATCCACCACGATTACATTTTTGTAACCATGTTCAAAAAGGTCGCGAATCACGCGACCAATTTTTTTTGATTCATTAAAAGCTGGTACTACAACAAAAATCATAACTAATCAAACCATTACTTACTATGGAAAAGTAAGGCCTCTTTATTGGCCACAGTATAATCAATTGTTTTCTGTAAACCATCCTGAGTACGAGTAAGCGGCAACCAAGCCAAGACATCTTTGACATAGGTAAGATCTGGTAAACCTTTTTTAGTCAAAAATTCAAGCGGCTTTTCAAAAACTATTTTTGAACTGGAATTAGTAAGCTCAATTATTTTCTGAGCAATATTAGCATAGCTGACACTTTCATCTCCACCCAAATTTACTGCCTTTACATCCGGCTCAGCCGCCATCAGACGCACCAAACCATCCACGGTGTCATTGATATAGCAAAGTGTAGTCACCAAGCTTTCATCACCGTTTATTACCAAATCTTTTCCTTCCAAAGCATTGATAATAAAATCCGGAATAAGTTGTCCTTCAAACAGCTTCATGCGTGGACCGTAGGTAGTAAAGATTCTAGCAGTCTTGGCATCGATACCATAAATCTCGCGATAAGTTTCGATACAAGTTTCAGCAAAACGTTTGCCTTCGTCGTAACAAGCGCGCGGAGTAAGATGGTTTACTACTCCCTGATAATTTTCTTTAAACTTTTCTCCATCTTTTGGATCGCCATATACCACCGAGCTCGACGCAAACACATATTTCGCGCGATAGCGGGCGGCCAAATCTAGAGTACTAATCATCGCTGCCGAATTGGAAAGCAAAGATTTCATCTTGAGCTTTTCAAAATATTTTGGACTAGTTGGACAAGCCAAATGATAAATTTCTTGAATACCCTGAAATTTTACTTTGAATTTATCCAATTCATCAAATTGATTTAAATCAATTGGTTTATCGACATCGTAATTAATAAATTCAAAATCTGGATATTGCAAAAGATGCTCAATATTGGCCGGAGAAGAATTAGAAAAATCATCCAAGCAAATCACTTTTCCTTCTTTGAGCAAACGCTCACATAAATGCGATCCGATAAACCCAGCACCGCCGGTAACCAGGATGTTTTTCTTCTCAAATACCGTATTTACCATAATAAAAACATTAATTTTTAGCAGTTATATTATAGCATTTTGACCTATTTGTGGCAACTCATTAATGGGCCAACCAATCGTAAAATTTAAGAGTATTTTTGGTAGTAGTTTGAGTAACTATTTTTTTGCCCTTTTTCACTTTTTTAGTAATTTTTTGTGAAAAACTAACTTGGACGTCTCTTTCGATATCAGTGTTTATAGCCGTAATTTTTACCGGTAAATTGGCAATAGAATAATCCGACACCGGCACGGCTTTTTCTTGCCATTTAAGGCCAGTATCATTAAAGAACTGCACAAAATATTGTTTACCTCGTCTGACCAACACCACTACTTCATCATGTTTACCATCAAATGAGCGAGTAGCTGCCAGAGATACGATCGTCGCTTCAGCTGTACTGCCAAAGAAATAATTGATCCCATTTTCTATCGTATAAACAGTATTACCTTTAAAGGAATACTGTTTCCAAGCAGAATAGTTGTTAGGAAATTTTGTACTAGCGGCTGTATACATGGCCTGACCGATATTCAAACGACCAAATCCAAGCATGCCTTGAAATTGAGGATTTTTAGAATCAATATTATCAGCTGTACTAAATAAATCATTAATAATATCCTTAGCTGTCCATTCTGGGTGTTCTGCTTTTATCAGAGCGGCAGCTCCGGCTACGAGTGGAGCGGCAAATGAAGTTCCTTGCCATGGACCGCCAAAATCTTCATTGTAACCATATACTGGCGCATATCTTTCGAGACTAAATATATCTTGTCCCGGTGCCAGAATATCTACACAGGATCCATAGTCGGCAAAACGACTGAGCCTATCTTGATTATCAACAGACGAAACTCCTACCATCCAATTTTCCAAATCATTAGAATCAAAACAAACCGGATAGTTTGGCTTTTGGTTCAGATTCCCTCCCCCATTGCGATTCTGATCATTACCGGCAGCAGCCACTATTACCACTCCTTTTTTATAAGCATTATATAAAACTTGTTTTAAAGTTTCGTCATATTGGTCACCGACAATACTCATGCTAATTACATCAGCACCATGATCCACAGCAAATTGCACTGCTTGCGCGACTTTGGCATAAGAACCGTTGCCGTCGCTTCCCACGGCGCGAAGCGACATCAAACTCACATGCCAATTCAGACCCACTGCGGTCTTATTATTATTTCCTACAGCACCAAGCAATCCCGCAATCACCGTACCGTGATTTATAGCTCCAGGATCCCCGGTATTTTCTAATACACTTGGACGCACACTATTGTTATCTTCAATAAAATTCCAACCATGGATATCATCTATATAACCATCACCATCATCATCATAATTATTATCCGGAATTTCATAAGGATTGGTCCAGATATTACTAATAAGATCGTCATGCCAAATATCCGCACCAGTATCAATAGTCGCGATAGTTACACGACGACTGCCTGTAGTAAAATCCCAGGCTCGTGGAGCACCAATTTGGTTCCACATTGTCTGCTCATTAATAAAAGAAGGGTCATTGGGAGTAAGGGCTAAAGCGCTGTCCGAAAATAATACAACAGACGCTAAAAGCGCTAGTACCATTGATTTTTTGGCTAAATTATGATATAATCTCAACATAAGAAGATAGATTTATTATACACCAAAAAAAAATTTTCTTCCATGTACCGTATCAAACAAATTACAATTTTACTCGGAGATTTATTACTCTTATTTATTGGACTATATTTTGGCGTCTTTTTAAGATATATGTCTACTCCGACTGCTGTTCAATTTTCTGATCTTGTCAGTCCTTTTACCAAACTATTCTTGCTGGCCATTACCCTTATTTTTATTACCGGTTTATATGATCTAGGCCGAGCCAAAAATAACTGGGAGTTTTTCAAAAAAATTATTACTACTGCATTGATTTGGACAATACTTGGTGTACTTTATTTTTATATCTTCGGCGGCAATCAAATTAATCCTAAAACCATTCTAGCTCTTACTGCTTTGTTTGGATTTGGCTTGATAGCAATCTGGCGTTATTTTTACAATCGTTTTATTTCTGTTAATATTTTAAAAACCCGAGTGGCTTTTATTGGATATTCTCCAGAGGTAAAACAACTGATTGAAATTATTACTAGTCGCCCTCAGATTGGATACGAAGTAGCTGGTATCATAAACACTTTCCCAAATGACACCGGTACCAAGACTGTAGCACTATTAAAAGATTTAGAAGGTAAACCAGACCTAATTGTTCTGGGATTTAATTATGAAAAAGATGAAGCACTTACTCGCGAGCTTTATAAAAATATTTTCAAACAAACCAGTATAATAGAATTGGCGGATTTTTACGAAACAATCTTCCGCCGCTTACCTCCTTTTACTTTTTCTGAAATTTGGTTTATTACAAAATTACAGGAACAATCCAAAAAAATATACGATCGTTTTCGAATGCTAACTGATTATGTGGCCGCTATTATTATTGCGATTTTTTTTATAATCACTTTTCCTTTTGTCGCTTTAGCAATAAAATTAAACTCCAGAGGACCGGTATTTTTTAGACAAGCTCGTGTAGGAAGAAATGGAACAATATTTTATATCTACAAATACCGCACGATGAAAGCACTTAATACCGACGGTAGTGCTGAAACCAACGGACCTCAATATGCTAGTGAAAAAGATAATCGTATTACCGGAGTTGGTAAATTTTTACGCGCTACTAGATTGGATGAGATTCCACAATTTATCAATATTTTTAGAAATGAAATGGGGCTAATAGGACCACGCCCAGAGCGTCCTGAATTTGTAGAAAAACTGACCGAGCTGATGCCATTCTATCCCCTACGCCACCTTATCAAGCCAGGCTGTACCGGCTGGGCTCAGCTACAGCGTGGTTATTATGGCACACTGGACGAAAACCTAGGTAAACTGGAGTACGATTTATTTTATATAAAAAATCGCGGTCCAGCTTTGGATATCGCGATTATTTTAAAAACTTTTAGTATAATAATTAGTATGATCGGTCGATAATTACAACTCAATAACAGTTTGTTCACCGAGAATTAAACGATGTGACCCATCGTTATTTTTTTTGACAATACGTACATTACCGCCAACAATACTGTCTTTAATACTCAGATCACAATCAAAATGACAATTAGAAAGAATGATAGAATTAGAAATAATAATTCCTTTTACCAAACTACCAGACCCAATAGTAGTATGCGGACCAATCACACAATTTTCTAAAATACAATTTTCTCCGATAATTACCGGACCAGTAATTTTTACATTACTACTAATAGTGGTACCTACTCCCACTTTTACTTTTCCATTTAATTCTGCCCCACTCTGAGTATTACCAGCATTTTTAAATTCTGATTCCGGCAATTCATCTAGAAGTAATTGATTGGCGATAATCAAATCCACGGTCGCGCCAGTATCTTTCCACCAGCCAGTGATTTCTTTGTGACCAACTTTATAATTATTTTTCAAAAAATAAGAATGTATATCTGAAATCTCATATTCGCCACGATCACTTTTTTTAATTTTGGAAAAACCTTCAAAAAATACTTTTGGTCCATAAAAATAAATACCGGTTTGAGCAAAATTATTTGGTGGATTTTTTGGCTTTTCAAGCATGTCTACTAGCTTGCCATTTTCATCAAATACCGGCACGCCAAAACGCTCCGGGTCCGGTACTTTGGCAAAAGCCAACATACAATCATAATTATTGTCCTGAAAATCTTTCATCAGATCTTTGAGATCAGCCAACACTACATTATCAGATAGATAAAACATGAACGGATCATCACCTATAAATTTCTGGGCTTCTTTTACTACATGGGCAATACCTTGTGGGCCGCCGGTTTGTTCAAAATATTTTATAGATATTCCCCAATGTCCCCCATCTCCAATATGTTTAGGCAGATCGTCTTCACCTGGATTAGTATTAATAAAAATTTCTTCTATACCAGCATCCACCGCTTTTTGGATAGCATGAAAAATCATCGGCTTGTTGGCCAAGGGAATAAGATGTTTGTTCATCGTA
The DNA here is from genome assembly GCA_026396535.1 of Candidatus Magasanikiibacteriota bacterium. Taxonomy (GTDB): domain Bacteria; phylum Patescibacteriota; class Patescibacteriia; order Magasanikbacterales; family GWA2-37-8; genus CAIOJG01. Next base: position 7,596 of record JAPLWP010000126.1, read on the forward strand.
GAAGTCACCGGACGAAGCCTAGTAGCTCGTCCACCTCCTGTTAAAATTGCTTTTCTAATTTTTTTCATAATTTACATTCAAAAGACTACCATGTTATCAGCTTTTTTACAACCTTCCAGTACGCTTCCATTAATGGATTGGCTACTTTATCCAAAATAGGATTTTGTATAGATTTTTCATTAAAAACTACCGAACCTACAAAAGTTTTCATCATCTCGTGATCAGAAATTTTACGGATACTTTGGATATAAGCTCGCTTCTTTAGCCATAACGACCAGCTGCTTAGTTTGAGCCAATAAACATAAGCTTTCAATTTTTCTTTAATCCAACCTTGTTTGAAAGAAAACAACAATAATCCCACTTCCAACACCAACCCCATTGGTAAAAGCAATAATAACGTTGGCCATTTAAAAAACATCAACATTACGCCCATGCGATTACGCTCGATAAAATGAAATTTGACTTGATTGCGTCCAAAGGAATATTTGTGATAAAAAACACTTTCGCTACTTACCATTATTTTATATCCGGCCATTTTAAGACGGAATGAATATTCAATATCTTCATGATACATGAAAAAATCAGCATCCCACAAACCAAATTGACGCAACAAATCTATACGCATTAAAGTGGCCGCACCACTGGAATATGAAGTTTCGTACAATTTTGGCAAAGTTAGATCGGCGAGTTTCACGCGTAAATTATTACAAAAACCTAAACCTAAATAATGAAAAGAATTACCGGAACTGTTAAGCAACTCAGTATCTGGATAAAGCATTAACAAAGATTGTATCTGTCCGATAGTTTTATCTTTTTCCATTGCTTCCACTATTGGTTCCAAAAAATTAGCGGCTACAAAGCCGTCATTGTTGTGAAAATAAACATAATCAAAGCCATTATCTATCGCCCACTGGATGCCCGCGTTATTGCCACCAGAAAAACCAGAATTAAATTCCTGTGGCAAAAGTGTGATGTGAGGCAATTCATTGCCAGAGAGCGGCAATACTTGCTCGGCAAGATAGCGCATAGACAAACCATATTCCGGATGCGGATTATCCACTACAACAAACTCTACCTTTTCTTTAGGGTAAGTCATGTTCTTCAAAGCAGAAACCACATCATCCATATACGGCTCACAGTGAAAGGATAGATAAACTATGGCAACTTTTGGGAAATTTTGCATACTAAGCTGAATAATATTTATTGTTTCCTTTCCACTTCCAAATGTACTTTAACCAACTCATAAAATGAATTCTGGCTAATTTATTTTTAAATAAAGGTTTAAAAATACCAGGCACCTGAGCTGAGGCACGAGCGTGCATATGCACAATCACTATATCATGAACATAATATACCGGCCAGTTAGCTTCCCACATTCTACGACACCAATCGGCATCTTCTAAATACATAAAATAACGATCGTCAAACCAACCAATATCTTTTACCACTTCTTGACGCACTACCATTGCAGCACCTATTACCCAATCTACTGGCCTGGTTTCATTATGATCAAAATCTTTCATTTCCAAATTATCAACATGCTTTTTTACCCAAGCATATTTTTTATCAAAATTAATCTGTTTTAAAGGCTTAATAAGTACAGCAGGAAGGTTAAAACGATAGCAAGAATACTGTAAACTACCATCCATATTTAAAAGTTTTGGACCAATACAACCAATTTTCGGATGTTCATCCATAAATTTTATTATTCGTTGTATAACTTCAGAATTTTCCGGAATGATAGTATCGCGATTAATAGAGAAATAATAACGTGCCTCAGTAGCTTTAAACCCCATCGTGTTGCCGGCACCAAACCCGATATTGCCACCACAATCAATATATTTTACTTTATTACCAAATTTTTCATTCAGAGATTCTTTGATACCATCTTTATTTTGCGAATTATCCGCTACTGTAACTTGCACGTCATAGGAGCAATTAGCAATATCCTTGAAAACCGAATCAACGGCACGAATAATATCGTCCTTCATCAAAAAATTTAGAAATACTACATTAATATCTTTCATATTATTTCCACCATTTTCTTAAATCTTGCCAATCGGCTGTTTTCATTTTATTTATCTGTTCGCGTTTATTTTTGAGATCATCTCTCCCCTGCCACACTTCTTTCAGTCCGGATAAAACTTTGCGATCAAACAATATATAGTAAACAAGCTTCTTTAATTCATACCACAGAATCCAAGGTAAATCAAGGATTAGGTTCTGCCAATATTCATTTTTATACAGCGTACGAATATGATTTTTATAGCTGTGATACTGCACCCAGGGTGTTTGTTTTTTCTTATTTGCGGCCGCGGCAAAATCATTCATTTCTTTTGGTCCTGCTCCTCCTCGGTCATGATGAGCAACGGTATTTAAAAGAATAAATGATTTATAACCCGCTTCCTGCAAACGATACGATAGATCTACATCCTCTTTGTATACATGATAAGTTTCGTCCAAAAATTGCCCACCAGAAAAAGCGACTTTATCTATAATACTACGACGCATCATCGGAAAGGCGCCGGACGCACCAAATACTTCCAATTCACTGCCGGAAAAATTATTTTTTATTTCATTCCAATCATACTGAGTATACTGTTCTATCATTCTACGATTACGAAAAACCTTTAGACCCAGAGCGTCAATTTGATTGCTCAAACTTTTCTCCAATCCATCAGTAGCTACCTTGGCAAAATCCCATTTCATAAGACGTGGCGAGACTGCACCAACTTCAGTGTGAGTATCCAAAAAATCTATCATATTCTGCAAACAATCTGGCTGCAGGTACATATCCTGATTGAGTAGCAAAAAATATTCACTATTGGTATCGCGATATACTTGATTATGACCACCCGCAAAACCTTCATTCTTAGAATTAATTACTAATTTATGCGGTACGTCGAAATTTTCTAATTCTTTTTTTATTAGTTCAACAGTATTATCTTCGGAATCATTATCCACAATATACAAAAACCAATCTTTGCAGGTTTGTTGGCGCAGAGATTCAAATAAGTGCTGGATATATTTTGCGCCATTCCAGGCGATTAGGTGCACAGATAATTTTTGCATATTATTTATTTAGCTTATCATTGACCCAAGCCATCGCGATTCCAACTGGTCGAAAAATTGCAATCCAAA
>JAPLWP010000153.1 GCA_026396535.1 Candidatus Magasanikiibacteriota bacterium
AAAATATTACCAAAAATATTTTAAAGATAGTTTTGTCTACCATGGGCTTGGTATTTCTGGGTTTTGCGCTATTTGCCGGTATTCGCTGGATGACTGCTCAGGGTAATGAAGAACATGTCACTACTGCCAAAAATACTCTCGAAGCGGCTGCTATTGGTTTGACTATAGTAGCGCTGTCATATGCTATTACTACTTTGGTATTTTCTAAACTAAACGGATAATTTAATTATCTTCTTGTCAGATTAGTTTACAAAGATCAGGTACAGCGGTACAGTATAAGTAAGTTTAATTAACTTACTTATTTAATTTTATGAAAACAAAAAACCTTGGTTTAGCGGTTTTCGTATCATTGGTAGCAATAATAGGTTATTTATATCCATATCAAGCCCAAGCGGACGCTTATAAGGATCAAAAAATCCCGCAATTTGGCCACGAAGTAGTAGTTTTATTGGAAAATCATAGTTATGAACAAGTAATTGATAATTCGAAGATGCCTTATCTAAATTCGTTGGCCAAGGCCTATGCTTATACTGCGGAATATTACGCCAATACTCATCCTTCGATTGGAAACTATTTTTTTCTTACTACCGGAAAAATTCAAAGTAATGATGATGGGTTCAAAGGAAAAGTTACCGACGATAATATTGTCCGAAAATTGAATGGTGCTGGCAAAAGCTGGACAGTATATGCGGATGCTTTGCCAAAAGTAGGGTATATGGGTGGTAATATTGGCACCTATATCAAGCGCCATAATCCATTTGTCTATTTTACCGACGTAATTGACCATCCTTCTCAACAGAATAAGATTGTTCCTTTTACCCAATTCTCCAAAGATTTAGCCGCCGGCACTTTGCCAAGCTTTTCTTTTATTGTGCCGGACGGCTGCCATACTTCTCACGATTGTGGTCGTACCGAGGCAGACAAATGGCTCAAAGCCAATATTGATCCGCTCGTAAAGAATAGTAGTTTCATGAAAGATGGACTACTAGTAATTGTATTTGATGAAGGCCAGGAATCAGATAAGCGCCATGGCGGCGGCAGAATTCCGGTAGTGTTCGTAGGGGATAAAGTCAGACCGGAATACAAATCCCGTGAATTTTATCAGCATCCTGATCTGTTGCGGACTCTGCTAGAGGGGCTCGTCGGGATCCGGACCAGCTAAGACATGCCTTAGCTTAGGCTCGGTAATTATTATGCATGTATGTTAGATTTAAAGAAAAAGCAGGCTTTAATTAAGAAATTTCAGACTCATACTGGTGACACCGGTAGCAGCGAAGTGCAAATTGCAATTTTGACTGCTGAGATCGAAGAATTGATCGGCCACTTGAAAGGCCACCCAAAAGATCACTCTTCCCGTCGCGGTTTGTTGCGCAAAGTGAGTGCTCGTCGTCGTTTGATGCGTTACCTTAAAAAGGAAAATGCTGAAAGCTACGAAAATTTGGTAAAGAAATTAAAAATCAAAGCTCCACGCGCCGTTGTAAAAGCTGGCGTTGCCGCAGCCGAAGTTGATGAACTCGACATGGAAGCGGAGTTAATGGAAAAAGTTGATGAAACCCACGAATAGTAAAAAAACCCATCCACTCAAACACCCCGACCAACGCGTTGGGGTGTTTATTGATGTACAAAATATGTATTATAGCGCCAAAAATCTCTTTCATTGTAAAGTGAATTTTGGTAATATTGTAAAAGAGGCGACTGCTGGTCGTAAACTTATTCGTGCGATTGCTTATGTGGTAAGTACTGAAGGTAAAGAAGAGCAGCCGTTTTTTGATGCTCTGTACAACCAAGGTATTGAAACCAAAGAACGTCCTTTGCAGATTTTTTACGGTGGTGAAAAGAAAGCGGACTGGGATGTGGGTATTACTGTAGATGCAATTCGTCTTTCTCCAAGTCTTGATACAATTGTATTGGTTTCTGGCGATGGTGATTATTTGCCACTGGTAGAATATTTGCAGAATCAGGGTAAGCAGGTAGAAGTGATGGCCTTTGGTAATACATCGTCTGGACGCTTGCGTGAAGAAGCTGATGATTTTATTGATTTGGGTGGTGAAGAAAAACACAAATTTCTGATAATGGAAAGAAAAGTATTTAGTCCAAAGTTTAAAAAACAAATTTAATTAATTTAGAGGTTGGTTCAAGGACACCTAGACCTATAAGGTCTCTAGCTCTTGAATCAGCTTCGGAAAGAAAAATACTGTATGTCAGTAAAAAAATGGTCAATGGAATGGGGCGGTAGAACGCTCACCGTTGAAACCGGCAAGCTCTCTTTGCAAGCCAACGCATCATGCGTAGTGCAATATGGAGAAACAGTCATCATGGCTACTGCCACGATGAGTAAAAACACTCGTGATGGGATCGATTATTTCCCACTCATGGTGAACTTCGAAGAAAAGCTATATGCTGCCGGCAAAATCAAAGGCAGTCGCTTTATTAAACGTGAAGGTCGCCCTACCGAAGAAGCGACTTTGTCTGGTCGCTTGGTAGATCGCTCTATCCGTCCTTTGTTTGACGAAAGAATGCGCAATGATACTCAGGTGATTTTAACCGCTCTATCTTATGACGGTGAAAATGATTCTCAGATTACTGCTCTAGTGGCTGCTTGTACTGTGCTTTCTATTTCTTCCATTCCTTGGAAGGGTGGTATCGCTGGTGTACGCGTGGGTCGCGTGGATGGTAATTTCAAAATAAATCCAACTTTGACTGAACGTAAGCTAAGCGATATTGATATTGTCGTAGCTGGTAACACTGAAAAATTGATAATGGTAGAAGCTGGTTGTAACGAATGTCCAGATACTGATGTGGTGACAGCGATGAAATACGGTGGACAACAACTCCAGCCACTTTTGGATTTTATTGCCAAAATTACGGCAGAAGTTGGTCAGACCAAACAGGATCTCAATGCAAATTTGAGTGAAAAAGAAACTACTCTGCGCGCAGTTGAAAAAGAAGTAGAAGAATTTGTGGGATCAAAATCCGATGAATGGATTTTTGGCACTCCAAAAAAAGACCGCAAAGAACGTGTTGCTTTGATTGAGAAATTTTCTACTGCTGTATCGGAAATGCTCAAAGCCAAAGAAGTAGACGAAGGTATCCAAAAAATTATTTTGGGTCGCGTAAAAATCTACGTAGAAAAATATATTACTCTTCAAATTTTAAACAAAGATCAACGTCTTGATGGTCGCAGTCTATTTGACATTCGCGATCTATCTGTAGAAGTTGGATTACTCCCTCGTACTCACGGTACTGGTTTGTTCCAGCGCGGTGATACACAGGTATTGTCTATCGTAACTCTTGGTGCTCCGGGCGACGTGCAGACATTGGACACTATGGAAGAAGAAGGAACCAAACGCTATATGCACCATTACAGCGATACTCCAGCCACCTATGGTGAAACTGGTCCGCTTCGTGGTCCAGGTAATCGTGCAATTGGTCACGGTGCTTTGGCTGAACGTGCTCTTGAGCCAATGTTGCCAAGTGCGGAAGATTTCCCATACGCGATGCGTGTAGTATCTGAAGTATTAGGTAGTAATGGTAGCAGCTCGATGGCTTCTACTTGTGGCTCTACCTTAGCTCTCATGGATGCTGGTGTGCCTCTAAAGAAACCGGTTGCTGGTATTGCGATGGGCTTGGCTAGTGACGACAAGGGTCGCTGGAAAGTGCTTACAGATTTACAGGATGTAGAAGACGGCCCAGGTGGTATGGATTTCAAAATTACTGGTACTCGCGACGGTGTAACTGCTATTCAGATGGACACCAAGACCGATGGCTTAAATTGGGAAATCGTGGCTCAGACTTTCAAACAGTCTCGTGAAGCTCGTCTCGTAATTTTGGACAAGATGGCTACTATTATTGCAGAGCCAAGAAAAGAAATGTCCAAATATGCTCCACGCATTGAAACTATCATGATCAACCCAGATAAGATTCGCGACGTGATTGGTCCAGGCGGAAAAATGATTAATAAAATTATTGCTGAAACTGGTGTACAGATCGATATCGAAGACAGCGGTAAAGTATTGGTTACTTCCAGCGATTCTGTCGGCATGCAAAAAGCCAAGGATTGGATCATGCAATTGACTCATGAAGTCACTGCTGGTGAGGTCTACGAGGGCACAGTTGTCCGTATGGAAGACTTTGGTGCTTTTATCAACATCTTACCAGGCCAGGATGGCATGGTGCACGTATCTGACATTGCTTGGGCACGTACTAACAAACCATCGGATGTAATGAAACTTGGTGATAAGATCAAAGTAGTAGTAAAAGAAGTAGATGCGATGAATCGCGTAAACCTCAGTATGAAAGCTTTGACCGAAAAACCAGAAGGCTATGTAGAACAACCTCCTCGTGAACGCACCTTTGGTGGCGGCGGACGCAGTGGTGGTGGTCGCGGTGGTTTTGGCGGCGGACGCAGACCGTAAAATTTAAATTTTAAAATCCTCTGAATTAAAAATCAGAGGATTTTTTATTTTTATGTTAAAATTTAGCCAAAAACCCATTGACAAAACACGTTTTTTATGCTATAATATCTCTATATTACTGCGTTTTTACTAACAATTTTGTTCATTTAGGCGCGCTATGCAAAATCTCAAAGAATTCTGGAAACTCGGTAAACCGGAATTTGACACTCAATTTTTCGATATCAATAAAGAGGGTGAACTTCTTCTCAAAGAAGGGAACTATCAATATAATCTTCACGAACTCACCCAAAAATACGAGACCTCTTTAGAGATGGTCTTTCCTTTTATTATCGAAAATCGTGTAGAAAACTTGATTAAGACTTTTGATTTTTACATTAAGAAATATAAATATAAAGGAAAATTTTATTTTCATTACCCAATGAAAGTAAATCAGAACCGTGAATTTATTTTGCCACTTATCAGTGAAGGTGCCAATTTGGAAACTTCTTCTGCCAATGAACTTTGGATTGTAAAACGTCTTTGGGAACAGCATAAATTTAATTCTCGTATTAAAGTTATTTGTAATGGTCCAAAAACCCATGACTATTTGGCTTTGATCAAAGAATTGCGTGAACAGGGTCTGGATATTGTGCCAATTATTGAAAATCAACACGAGCTTGAATATTTACGTAACTATAAAGGTGAAGTCGGTATCCGCGTAGATTTAAATGTTCGTACCAAATCTCATTGGGATCATTCAATCGATCGTTTTGGTTTTACTCCAGAAGAAATTTTAGGTTTGGGTAAATTGCGTAATTTAAAAATTTTGCATTATCATGTTGGTACTCAGATTCCGCACGCCAACGATATTATGAACTCCCTCAAAGAAGGTGTGTCTATCTATAAAAAATTGAAAAAGATTAATCCGCAATTGGATACAATTAATATTGGTGGTGGTTTTGCGGTGAATCGTGATAAGAAAAAAATGTATTCAGTGCAGGGTATTGTGCAAAGAATTGTAAGTTATCTTTCTAAGCATACCGGCAATGGCGATGGTATTGGTTCTCCGCATATTATTTGTGAATGGGGCAGTCATATTATGGCGCCGTCTCAGATTACAATTTTTAAAGTTATTGGACAAAAAGATATTAAAAAAGGTGCCGCGGCTCGCAAATGGTATGTGATTGATGGCAGCTTTATGAATGATTTGATTGATACTTGGTCTATCAAACAAAAGTGGCACGTGGTACCAATCAATAATTTAAATTCTAAAAAATTAGAACGTGTTTGGCTGTGTGGTAGTAGCTGTGATAGTGATGACAAATATACGGGTGGTAGTTATGTGCGTCTGCCAAAAATTGAAGAAGGCGAAACTCAGTATGTAGCTTTTTTTGATACTGGTGCTTATCAGGATGCGCTTGGTTCTCAACATTGTTTATTATCTTCTCCTGCCAATATCGTTTGCCAAGACGGTGATATTAATATCGCCCGTGAGCACGAAACTCCCGAAGAAATTGGTAAAAAATTTGGTTGGTAAAATTTATATGCACAAAAGAATAAAATACGCGCCAACGTTTGGTGGCTTTGAGGGTCAG
>JAPLWP010000092.1 GCA_026396535.1 Candidatus Magasanikiibacteriota bacterium
AATGCCTTGGCCGCTGTCGCCGTAGCTTCCTCCCAAGGAACATCTTTGGATAATATTGCTCAAGGTCTAGATAATGTCAAAATGCTCGAAGGCCGCATGGAGTTTATTGAAGCAGGCCAACCGTTCAAAGTAATTGTGGACTATGCCCACGAGCCAATGAGCCTTACTGAATTATTTATTAATCTCAAAAAGATAGTGCCAGGCAAAGTAATCGCGGTAATCGGGTCCGACGGTGGCGGTCGAGATGTTTTGAAGCGCTCAAAGATGGGGGAGATAGCCGGTAAATTTTGTGATTATGTGGTAGTCTCGGATGTAAACTGCTACGATGAAGATCCGCGTCAGATAGCTCAAATGTTGGCTTCGGGAGCTATCCAAGTCGGAAAGAAAGATAATGAAGATTTATTTGTAATAGTAGATAGACGAGCTGGTATAGAAAAAGCTCTTAGTCTAGCGCAGGCCAATGATGTGGTCGTAATCACTGCCAAAGGTACTGAACCTTATATTGCAATAGCGGATGGTAAAAAAATTCCATGGGATGATAGGAGTGTAGCCAGAGAAATTTTGCAAAAAATGGTATAATGTATTTATGGCAAATAATAAAGATCAAAATCAAAAATGGAAAGAAGTGTTTTATTCACGCTGGTTTTTGGCGCTGTTATTTATTCTCACTTTGCTTTTGATAATTTCTTATGTGCGTGCTTATTATCAGGAATATCAGGTGCGTCAAGAAATTAGTAATTTGCAAGCTCAGCTCCATTCACTTGAATCCAAAAAAATTGAAACTATGGAATTTTTAAAGTACGCCCAGTCTTCCACTTTTGTAGAAGAAAAAGCTCGCACCGAATTAAATCTAGTAAAACCCGGAGAAAATATGGTAATTATTGCCAATGGTACGGACTCTGATACTAATAGACAAGAAAAAACAAATATGATAAAATGGTCGCAAGTTTCAAACCCAATAAAATGGTTTAAATTTTTCTTTATTACTAACTAATTTTTATATGGAAACAAAAAACGAACAGCAAAACCTAAAGATGTTTGGCTATGGATTGGCCGGAATTTTGGCCGTGGCTTTGGTAGGATCAGTAGCATTTGGAGTATACAGAGTATATGCCAAAGCTGACACTGATAATTACACTGTGACTGTGGCAAAAATATTACGTTTACCTGCAATGAAAGTGAATGGTCAGCGAGTTTTATATTCTGATTATGCCGAAGATTTGCGCGCTATTCATACTTTGGTAGCCTATGATAAATCTACCGGCGGAACTAATGCCGCTTTGACGGAAGAACAAATGTCCGATCAGGTGTTGTGGAGATTGGCCAATAATGTTTTGATAAAAGAAGCTGCTCAGAAATATGGTGTGAGCGCTGAGCAGACTGATGTCGATGCTATCAAGAAAAATTTACTCCAGCAGTTTAAAGATGAAAATGAAATCAATACCGAAATAATGAAACGCTACGGCTGGACATTTGCTCAGTATCAGGACAAGGTAGTAAAAAATTATATCTTGCAGCAAAAAATTTCAGATAAAATTTCTACCGACCAATCCGGTCGTGAAGAAATTCGCAACAAAGCTCTCGCGGTATTAAATGAAATAAAAGGCGGTAAAGATTTTGCAGCCGAAGCAAAAATTTACGGTGAAGACGGCACCAAAGATGCCGGCGGCGATTTGGGTTGGTTTGGAAAAGGGGATATGGTGCCGGAATTTGAAAAAGCAGTATATGCTCTGAAGCCCGGTCAAATCACTCAGGATTTGGTAGAAACTCAATATGGCTATCATATTATCAAATTAGAAGAAAC
>JAPLWP010000044.1 GCA_026396535.1 Candidatus Magasanikiibacteriota bacterium
GGTTCTTCCTGAGTTACGTTGAGGCGAATAATTTCGGAAATTACAGCAATTAATTTTTCAGAAGACAACACACGATTTTCTTTGTTGTCATAATCTTCTGGTTTGGAATCAACATCAAATTTATTGTTGAATTTATAAACACCCACGCGTCCCAAATCATAACGTTCAAAATTGAAGAACATGGCGTGGATCAAACCTTTAGCATTATCTGGAGTGGCCAAATCACCTGGACGAATACGTTTGTAAACTTCGATCAAACCTTCATCCATATTTTTTGCCAAATCTTTTTTCAAAGTGGCATCGATGAAATCAATAGTCGGATGATTATTTACATGTTTAAAAGCTTTGATAATATCTTCGTCGGATTCAACGCCAAAAGCACGCAACAAAGATGTTACGGCTACTTTACGTTTGCGATCTACTTTTACCCAAAGCGCATTGTTCTGATCAGTTTCAATTTCAAGCCATGCACCGCGATTTGGAATAATCTTTGCACCATAGTAGCGGCGACCACGAACATTCTCAGCAGTAAAGAAAGCACCAGCAGAGCGGATAAGCTGAGACACGATAACACGTTCGATACCATTCACAATAAATGTACCGCGCTGAGTCATCATCGGGATATCACCCAAATAAATTTCTTGGGATTTACTCTGGTTGGTATTTTTATTCAAAAGACGAGCGGTGATACGCAAAGGAGCTTCGTAGGAAACATTACGTTTCTTACAAGTCACTTCATCAAAGCGCGGTTCATCCAAATAATAATCTTCCAAATACAATTCCAAATTACGTCCAGAGAAATCTGTGATTGGAGAAACTTCTTCAAACAATTCTTTGATACCGATTTTGGTAAACCAATTGTATGAGTCCGTTTGGATCTCAATCAAGTTTGGAAGTGGAATAGCGTTTTTTACTTTGGTAAAAAACTTTCTATCCTTTTCCTTGAGAGCTTGGCGCTTAAAAATAGGCATAAAAGGAATTTATTTAAAAGATTGTTAAAAAAATAAATAGTTTGGTAAAAATGAAAACAAAAAAAGTGCCAAAAAAATAGGCTTTTGTGGCTTTTTTGTTATATTTTAGCTAAAAAACGCAAGGTGTGCATGAAATATTTTTGTTAATTTCCTTGCCAGCAGGTACTTTATTTTGTCAAATAAAGGCCGCTTTTTCGCTTATCTTAGCGATTTTCTTGGGTGCGATCCGTGATTTTGAAAGTTCCTAAATCTTACAATAAAAAGAAAGATTTGTCAAATGGAGCGAGGTGGCCATATTTTGTCAAGCATTTTATCCTCTTTTGCCTTATATTAGCCAAAAATCCCAATTTTAGGCTGATTTAACACAAAGTTATCCACATCATACAGCTATAAAATTGACACCGACCTGTAAAATTACTAGAATACTGCCCAACCCTCATCGCTTACCCTAAAGGAGGGTACCATGACGTTTCTCAAGTTTCTGGTAGTAGCGACCATCACGCTCTTTCTCGTTCTGGTTGGAATGACTCTCAACCAGCAATACCACAATCTAACCGACACGCCTGCAGAAAAGGCGGCGGCGACAAAAGAGAAAAAGGAGGAGGAGGCTAAAATGCAGAAAGAATGGCTCGCAAACGAAGCTAAAATTCTTCTGCAAGAGACCACCTACATCCGCGATCTACGCGGAAAGGAACCTATCTGCTTCGCGGTGCACACGGACTCTCACGAATTCTATACAAACCGCTCGATCACTCGAGTGCCT
>JAPLWP010000136.1:0-2085 GCA_026396535.1 Candidatus Magasanikiibacteriota bacterium
TTTTCCATAGCGATTCGTGATCATGATAGATCTGGTTTTGGACTGACCTGGATCCAATTTTATTTCAGTCTTTCCTGGACCAATAATATAATCACCAGCTTTTGGGGTGGTTGGTAAATCTTCTATTTTTGTTGCCAAAGAAGGCGCGGCAGAAAAAGTAAATAGTACGACCAAAAAGATAAATAGCTTCTTTGACATAATTTTAATAAAATTTATGTTTTATATTCTAACATTTTACCAATAAATAAGCAAACAAAAACCCTCCAAAAGGAGGGTTTGAGATGAAAATATTTTATTGAGTAAGTGCGGTAACTGTGACAGTAGATGAGTAACTGCCAGTTTCCTGATGTTTGGAAGAACCAACTACTGCTCTAAAAGCGATAGTGCTACTAGTTCCAGCGGTAACGGCAGAACCGTTGGCAATTTCTACATCACTAGTACCGTTGAAGCCACGGTAGCATCTGAAATAGCTACTGCCTGATCCGGCACCACAAGAAGATCCATCGTTTTTAAAAGCAGTCACTGCATCGGTAGAGCTCACAGAAAAACCAAAAGTGGAAGAAGCGGTGGAGCTGACAAAGTTGAAAGATGGAGTAACTATATGATCATCAAAATATACCGAAACACCTTTTTGTAAAGCAGGGGCGGTACTGGCATGGACTTTGAGACTATAACCAGCGGCATTGTTGGTCACTACACTACATACAGTAGAACCAAAGCTTTCACCACCGCTAATACCAGCGATTTGACCACTGCTGCTCATACTCACTGCAGTATCTGGACAAGTCAAAGAAATTTCCGCAGTCACATCTATTCCCACAGTAAAACTATCCGTCACTGCCTGAGCCACCTGAGCCTCAGATCCCAAAAAGAAAATAAAACTAAATACCGCAGCGACCGCTGTGAGAGAAAGGATTTTCTTAAAATTGGAATTCATATAATAAATAGTTATCGTTAGCTGAGGCCATTATAGCACAAAAGTGAAATTACCTAAATATGCAAGTGTGGATAAGGGGTTAATTTATTTCAAACCAGCTTTCATCAATCCCACAAACAATGGATGTGGGCTAGTTGGACGAGATTTTAATTCCGGATGAAACTGAGTTCCTACGAAAAATGGATGATCGGCCAGCTCTACAATTTCTACCAAATCTTTTTCTTCATTGATACCAACAATTTTCAAACCAGCATCGTCAATCGCCTTTTTGTAATCATTATTAAATTCATAACGATGGCGATGACGTTCGGAAATCTTTTTACTTGCATAAGCTTTGGCTGTTTTGGTATTGGCTTTTACTACACAATCATAGGCACCCAAACGCATCGTACCACCGTATCGATTGGAGCTCACATTCTGTGCCTGCATTGGATTGATATGGATGATTGGGTTGGTAGTTTTTGGATTTACTTCTACGGTGTGGGCATCTTTTATGCCTAGCACATTGCGAGCAAATTCAATAGTAGCCAATTGCATACCATAGCACAAACCTAGATATGGCAACTTATTTTCACGCGCGTATCGGATCGCGTTGATGATACCTTCAATTCCACGGGTACCAAATCCTCCCGGCACAATCAAAGCGTCATACTGACTCAAATTCTTTACGGCGTTTTTATCTTTTTCATAATCTTCACTATCGAACCAAGTCATTTCGGCTTCCGCGCCCACACTCCAGGCCGCGTGCTTCACCGCCTGAATTACTGAAATATAAGAATCAGAAAGAGTATAATCACCAGTAGCAAAATATTTTCCTACCACCGCTACTTTGATAGTCTTTTTTGCGCCTTTCATCTGGGAAATAAATTTATTCCACTCCCCGCTTTTATTGGCGCGATTTAATTTTATTTTCAATCGCTTGGCTAATAATTTTCCAAAATTTTGTTTTTCAAGCACGGCAGGAATTTCATAAATACTAGGCACGTCCGGAGCGGAAATAACATCTTCTTTAGATTGGAGCCAACAGAAGAAAGCCAATTTTTCACGACGCGGCTGATCTAGCACATCTTTGCCACGAGCAATAATAAAATCCGGTTGGATACCGCTATTATTGAGAGTACGGGCGGCATGTTGAGTTGGTTTGGTTT
>JAPLWP010000136.1:2109-3489 GCA_026396535.1 Candidatus Magasanikiibacteriota bacterium
CGAAGGTACCGGTAAATAACTCACCAATACAAACGCCACATCATCGGGATTATCGAGCTTCATCATGCGAGCGGCATCCAAAAATAGGATATTTTCATATTCACCTACCGTACCGCCAATTTCTATCACCATCACTTCGGCTTTAGTTTTTTCAGCCGCGGTTTTGATACGCGCAATAATTTCCATTGGAATATGTGGTACTACTTGCACACAATGTCCTTTATAGCCCATGGTGCGTTCTTTTTCGATTACGCTAAGATACACACGACCGGTAGTCATGTAATTGGTAGAAAGTAAATCTGTATCCAAAAAGCGTTCGTAATTACCCAAATCCTGATCGGTTTCATCGCCGTCTTCTGTCACAAACACTTCGCCGTGTTCAATTGGATTCATCGTACCGGCATCCACATTGATATACGGATCAATTTTTATGGCGGAAGTATTGAAACCATAATTTTTAAAAATACGTCCGATGGAAGCAGCGGTCACACCTTTTCCTACTCCACTAAGCACACCGCCAATCACGAAAATATATTTTGTCTTTTGTTTCATATTAAAAAATTTTATTTTATTTAGATAAATACAAAAAATCAAAAACGGACACTGATTCGTCCGTTTTTAAAGGGTCTCAACTCGGACCGTTATTTCGGCCTCCAAACCATGGCGAAGTTTCACCTTGATTGGATATTCACCCGCTTTTTTGATTGTTGTATTGGATAATTGATTTCTTTCAAGTTTGATACCGCGTCGGCCCAATTCCTGCATAATCTTGGCCTGCCCGACTGCCGCGTAGAGCACTCCAGCCTCACTCGCCTTTTCTTTGATAGTAATTTCTACACCATCGAGCTTGGCTGCCAAATCCTGCTGCATTTTCAAATCAGCTTCAGCGTCTTTGGATTGTTTTATCTTTTTATCACTCAATTCTTTGAGTGCTTTATCTTTGGCGATGACCGCCCAATGACGGGGGAAGAGAAAATTGCGAGCATAGCCTTCGCTTACCTCTTTGATTTCGTCGGCTTTGCCTACGCCTTTCACTTCTTGTAATAAAACTACTTTCATATACTTAACTTGCAATATTGACCGTTTTACGCTAGTATTATACCACTGATAGTTAAAAATAACAATACTTTATGACCAAGAAACCTGATCGTCCAAAAATCATCGCTGAAAAGCCAGAATTTAAATGTGGCTTTATTACGATTGTGGGCCGTTCCAATACCGGAAAATCTACACTTTTGAATACTTTAATTGGTACTAAATTGGCCGCTGTAACCCACAAACCACAAACTACTCGTGATGTTATCCACGGCGTACTCAACACCGGCGAAGGTCAGGCGATATTTGTGGATACTCCTGGTGTATTGAAAGAAAAGAACAATC
>JAPLWP010000129.1 GCA_026396535.1 Candidatus Magasanikiibacteriota bacterium
ACCTGCTGTAATTCCGGGTTGCTGCTGCTAGCCACATTGCCCACTACTACCAAATCCGGTGTGCCCATTTTTTCTGGATGCCAACCTGGGTAATAGGAAATTTTGTGTTCAGTGAGATGAGTAGATACTGGCGGATAAAATCCCACATCGCTGCCAGTAACTTTCCAACCTTTTTTCTGCCACAAAATAGCTAGGGCACTCATGCCCACGCCGCAGATTCCGATAAAGTGAATGTGTTTATTCATAAATTTTCTCTAGATCACCATTTAAAACAGTCGGCTTCATTGCGATGATTTCAGTTTCGTAATATGGAATTTTTGGAATTGGATTCAAAAGATAAATTGGTTTTTTCAAAATATATGCAAAACCCATTTCCAAAAAACTATTGCCACCAATATATCCCGGTATTCCGTGTTTGTCAAAATTTAAAACCAAAACTTTATCACATTTTTCAATTACATTCCAATGTTCGCGCATGGCGTCTTTTTCGTATTTGTGAAACAATTTTAATTTCTCTTTTTCTTCATCGTTTAATCCCAAATACTGATCATTAAAACTGGAAGCAAAAGCTTCGTGGCCCGCAGAGCGATAAAAATCCGCCACCTCTTTTACTTTTTCAGCATATTGCATGCTGTGACACAAAGCAATCTTCATATTATTTTAGCTCTTGTTTTAGAGTGGCTAAATCCGTCTGCCATTTTTCGCCATCAAACCATTCGATACCTTCAAATTGTAATTTGTAGGTATCAGTCGGACGCGAAGCTGAGCCCAGGTAAACATATTTTTTGTCATTTTCTTTGGCTACTACTATTGCTTTGAGCATCATACCCAGTCCTAAATTATTTATTTTTGATTTTAAACTGTAAAAAGGATAGCAGTAATGCAAAAGAGTGTCGGTTTCCAAGGCGATGCAATATCCTAGAGGATAAGAAGTCGAGCGTTTGTCGTCGACATCTTTTAGGGCCATGTGTTTCATGGCAGTAGGTAATCCGGAATAAGCTAGTACGCGATTGAAATTGCTTTTTGTAGGATTGGTAATAAGCTCTTTTATTTTTTGTGCAGAAAAAGTTTTTTCACCAAATTTTGTAGCATAAAAATCTTTGCCTAATTTGTGTATTGTCCAATCATAATCAGGATAGGGAATATTGTGGACGCTCAAAGTGATACTTTCGGTGTGTTTGAGGATGCGACGATTCTCGCTGTTTAATTTAAATTTATTTAAATTAATACGCAAGCTGCGAGTCTGGTACATGTCGCCCTTGCCAGTGCGAGTAAATAAAAATCCCTCATTGTAAAGAGAGTTAATATTTTCTGAAGAAAAATCAGTAATGTTTTTAGTTTTCCAGGATAAATACATATTAGTAGAAAACTGACCAAATACCAATGATCACCATAAAAGCATGAATAATCCAAAAGCGCATCACGATTTTTTCTTCACTCCAGCCTTTGAATTCAAAATGGTGATGTAGTGGTGCCATCTTGAAAAGTCTTTTGCCTAGTAATCGGCGTGACATTATCTGTAAAATAACAACCAAAGTTTCCAGATAAAAAATAAAACCAAAAAATGGAATAAATAAAGTTTTATCAATGGCTATCATATTGATAGCGAGCAGAGCGCCTAGTCCTAGCGATCCCACATCACCCATCTGAAAGCGAGCGGGTTTTACATTGAAATAAGTATAAGCAAGCAATGCGCCGGCTACAGTGGCATTGAGTGGGGCGAAAGCAGTGCGACCCTCGATCCAGCTGACCACGGTGAGACCAACAAAAGTAATAATCAAAGCACCACCAGCCAATCCATCTAGACCGTCCGCAATATTTACGGCGTTGGCGGTAAACATCACAAAGAAAATAATAAGTGGAATAATAAACCAGCCTACGTCCAGGCGGCCATCAAATGGCACGGCCATAGTATGCCAATGAGTGTCGAGCTTGGTATATACCCACCAGGCCGCTACAGCTCCGGCTACAAATTGTAGTAATAATTTTTCATGCACCTGAATGCCACGACCTGGATGCGAGCCGAGCATGTGAGCAAATCTTTTGAATACTGCCCATGGCAAAGTAATTACGTGCCATAATCTAGTATGCCAATGACGATGTACTCGGATAAGAGTAAGAGTTTGTTTGAGAGAGCGTACACGACGTTTGTTGCCAAACGTATTGAGCAAGTCGTCCGCTGCGCCCAAAAAAGCGGCAATACCCATCACACCCATCGGCACATAAGTATATTTACGACTCCAATTGAATATCATTGTAATGGCGGTGACCACGATAATTACCAAAAGTCCGCCCATTATTGGTGTCCCTACTTTTACTTGGCGGTCGCCATAGAGTGTAAAATCATATTCAGAGCGACGAGTAATTTTAAATTTATAAAGTAATTTGGTCAGCAAAGGAGCCAACAAAAAAGAGAGCGCACAGGCGCCAATAAAAAATAGTAGTGAAGTTTCCAAAAGACTTATAGACATGGCTTAATTTTAGCTGAAAATGAGGTAAAAATCAAGTTTTGCCGGTAAAAATTAATTTGACCATTCGGAGGTTTGACGCACCAATAATTTCTCGGCATCCATCGGCTCGGCCATCACTTCCTTGACAATTTTTTCCATGCGCATACTTTGTGATCCTTTTATTAGTACCACATCGCCCTGGTGTAATTTTTCTTGCAAAAATTTACCGGCTGTTTCGCTGTTATCAAAGCAAGCTGTTTGATTGTCATCCATACCGGCCTCACGAGCTGCGACTGCTGTGTGCTTGCTGGCTTCGCCTACAGTGATCAGAAAATCTATGCCCAGTTCTGCTACCTTTAATCCAATTTCACGGTGAGCATTTTCAGTTTCAGACCCCAGTTCAAGCATATCAGCTAGTACCGCAATGCGTTTACAATTATTTTGAATATTAATGAGTGGCAATAGCCCCAGGTAAAAATACTGGCACGATATTGCCTTCATAATTTAATTTAAAATTCAAACCAGTTGGCCAGGAAGTTTTTTCGTTGATAATAATATTGATATCAGTCGCTTGAAAATTTGCGCCGGCTTTGAAGCCAAAAGTTATTACTTCGGCTTTGGTCATGTTGGCATTTTGCATTACCATTTCATTATCAAAATTCAAAACCGCAAAGCCATCGCGCTGAAGATGAGAAATAATTATGCGTTTTTCTTGAGCAATTTTTTTGATAGTTTTGAAAGCTTCGGTGTGAGCGTGGGAAATATAAGT
This sequence comes from Candidatus Magasanikiibacteriota bacterium, assembly GCA_026396535.1. GTDB lineage: Bacteria > Patescibacteriota > Patescibacteriia > Magasanikbacterales > GWA2-37-8 > CAIOJG01. The sequence continues at coordinate 3,220 of JAPLWP010000129.1, forward strand.
AAGTACGCCGATTTTACATGGCGCGATATCGGTAAGGTAGGCGATATCACCCGGCTTGTCTGCGCCCATTTCCAATACCAAAATTTCCGGATAATTTTTATCGGTAATTAGAAGTAGTCCAATTGCTCTTAAAAGCACTAATCCCCAGCCAATTGGTGAGCTGTTGGGAGATTTTTCTGTACCGATGATGGCAAGCGGTATGCCTACTTCGTTGTTATAATTTTTAAAACTTTTGCGAACATTAAATTTAGTTTTGAGTACCAGATAAATTGCTTCCTTGGAAGAAGTTTTTCCAATTGATCCGGTAATACCAATCACATCCGGATGATATTTTTGAATAATTTTTTTGGACAATGAGCGCAAGATAGAATGTAAAAGATTTTTTATCATAAAATTTTATTTATCATTTGGTACTGCGTAGTATTGCAGAGCGAAAGTTAAAAGGTCGCGAAATACCGGCAAGGTAGTTTGCTCAGCCCATAGACGTTGAGGCTCTTCATATTTTACGACTAACACAAATTGGGGATTACTCGCCGGAGCAAATCCGGCAAAAGTATGATTGGTGCGGTCTGCGCTATATTTTCCATTTTCAGCAATCTGAGCCGTACCGGTTTTGCCAGCTACATAGTATCCCGGAATTTTGGCCGCGTGATAATGATTTTCTACCACCGAGATATCGGACTTCAGATACTATATATGGTTTTGGCATCAGACCCTGGTTGGCGATAGCGGAATAGGCAGCGGCCAGCTGAATAGGAGTAGCAGTAAGACCTTGGCCAAACGAACCTACCGCGGCATAAATTTGGCCATTTCTATCTAATGAAGAAATATCGGCGCTAGATTCAGGAGAAAGTTCGATGCCAGTTTTTTGTCCAAAGCCGTATTTTTTGGCGTAATCTGCCAAACGTTCATGTCCCAATTTATCGGCCACAAACATCATGCCAGTATTGATAGAATTTTCTAGCACCTGGGTCATGGTTTGTACACCGTAGCATTTATTAAGCGCGTTGCGGATAGGGTAGCCGCCATAGACACGCACGCACGGATCGGTGAAGGTGGTATTAGGAGAGACTAATCCTAGATCTACACCAGCGGACATCGTAATTGGTTTGAATACCGATCCTGGTTCGTAGGGAGTAAAAATAGCGGTGTTATTATATTGGCGAATATCTTTTACTTGAGAATAATCATTTGGATTAAAATCAGGCAAACTGCACATTGCCAAGATGGCTCCAGTTTTTGGATTCATCATTATTAGAGAAGCACTTTTGGCTCTGTATTCATCTAGGCCTTTTTGTAATAATGAGCAAGCTTGATACTCCAAACTGCGATCAATTGTAAGTACTAAATCTGCTCCGTCTTGAGCGTTTACTTGAGAGTGGCTAGACATGGCTACCAAGCTACCGAACGCGCCGCGTTCGCCAATCGCGAAACCTTTACGCCCAGATAAAATTTTATTCCAATAGCCTTCCATGCCGTAGCTGCCTACCAATCCTTCGCCGTGATCATCGATTCTGGAAAATCCCAAAATTGGTCCGGCTAGATTTTGTTCAGGATAGTATCGGTATTCTTCTTCGTTGGCATAAATACCAGGAAGTTTTTCCGCTTTTAATTTTTCGTAAGTATCACTATCAATTTTTTTAGCGACCGGTTCGTAGAGGTCATTGGATTTGGATAATTTTTTATTTAGATTTTCTCGTTCGGTTTCAGGGATAGATAATATTTTTATTAATTTATCCACTGTACCAGAAACTTCTTCCGGTTTAATATCTTTTGGTACGGCATAGATCAAATAATATTGACGGTTAATAGCAGCTGGGAAAAGAGTTTTGTTGCGAGTGTCCTGGAAAAATATCTCACCGCGTTTTGGGTGGAGTTGTTTGTAAATTTCGTGACTATTGAGAGCCAGAGTATGGTAATAATTATATTGTACTACCTGCAACAAAAATAGTTTGATAATAATAATTAAAGCAATCGCTAAAAAGAAAACAGCGATAAAACGTAAACGATTATCAGTTTTTTCTTTGTGTAACATTTTAGCTGAGGTTATTTAAAAACTTTTTTAAAATCAAATCTGGTTTGCCGCCACCCCAAACAATTTCATAGACAGCTTGGGTCAATGGCATTTTTACTTTATATTTTTTAGCCAAAGCCAAAACAGTTTTGCAAGTCTCTACGCCTTCTACTGTTTGACCGACGGCTTTGGTAGTCTGTTCTTTGTTTAGATAGTTTGGTAGGCAAGCACCAAATTTACGATTACGGGAATGTTCGGACATGGCAGTGCCAATGAGGTCTCCCATGCCGGCCAGATCAAAGACCGTCTTTTCGTCGCCGCCCATTTTTTTCACCAGAGTGGAAATTTCTTTTAAGGCGGATACAAAAATAACCGCTTTGGTATTCATCGGATATCCGTAGCAGTCACATAGTCCGATAGCAATCGCGTAAACATTTTTTAAAGAACCGGCCACTTCGGTACCAATTATGTCGGTGTTTTTTATTAGGCGTAAATTTTCATTTTCTAAAACCTGTTTGGTTAATTGGATGGCGGAATTTTCTCCGGCAATATTCATGGCGGTAAAATAATTT
>JAPLWP010000139.1 GCA_026396535.1 Candidatus Magasanikiibacteriota bacterium
GTTAAATATTTATAGATTTGCAGTGGTGTTATTAATGCTTGTGCTAGTCGCAAAGAGGCCTCTGGAGTAATAACTTCACTCACTTTAGCTTTGTCATGTAAACATTGTTTAAATAACCATTCAACATATTTTTCCATGTTCCCCATAGCAGTATCAATATTAAATATTTTAGTTCGAGCACCTATTTCCTCAATACTGGATTTAGACAATGAATTGCCTAGTTTAGGGTGTCCCGCTAGAATAATAGACAATTGACAACCGCCTTGTGAGACTACCTCTATGATGCGCTTGAGAGACGTTAAGGTTTGCCCATGGATGTCGTGTGCCTCATCAATAAACAGTGCCACAGGTTTTTTCTGCTTTTTAATTAAATCTAGTAGTTGACGGTCCCGTTTTTCGCCTTGCGTTGGAACTTTGAAATTTTTATCTGTTTTTGTGAGGTCGTAAAATAAGGCTAAGTAAATGGTGCTTACGTTTAACTTATTTTTTTCAGTTGATAATGACCGAGCGACAGATATTTTGTTCTCAGATAAAGCAATTTTTTTTCTGTAAATTCGATTTTACTTCATGTGAATTCGTTTAAAATTCGACCAAACATCAGTCGCCCTTAATCCAACACTTCTTTTTTCCAACTTATGGTCTAAAAAACAACAAACAAGTTACTATTTATGATCGGTGGTTCTGTACTTTTTTAACATTAAAATCTCTGGGCGACAAGAATCCCAGGTTACCTAGGCTGTGATCACAAACTGCCGAGCGCACAGCCACTGATAAGCTTGTTTTTTTCTTGGTGTGTCAAGGATGCGCTTAGCTCAGCCGCCAGTTACCCCTGACATAACTGGGTTACTCTTCCATTAATAAATAAATTTTACCCATTTCCCATTCTTCAGATATTTCAATCAAAACCGCTGTAACTAAGCGCTCGCAAGATTCCGCTGATGGAAATATACCAACAACTTTAGTGCGACGCTTCAATTCTCGGTTAACACGTTCGGCTAAATTTGATGTCCTCAATTTTTTTCGGTGATTCTTTTCCAATTTAAAAACGTTCAAACTTTCATGAATATTAGTTTCCATCCACTCACTTAACTGGGGCGCGGTTTTCGCGTATTTTATAACCACTAACTTCAATAATCTATCCGCTTCATCTCGATCTGGGGCATTAAAAATATGTCGAATATCATCTGCAACCTCTGTTTTCATGCTTTTTTTGGGTACATAGGCTTGCGCATTTTGTTGCAAATGAAACTGGCATCTTTGCCAAGGAACTCCAGGAAAAACAGCTCTAATTGCCGCTTTTAAACCCGCATGCGCATCACTCGTAATACATAGCAAGCCATGAAGACCTCGAGACACTAAACTATCTAGAAAACCACGCCAATGTACTTCTGCTTCAGAGAGCGACACTGATACACCTAATACATATCGAATCCCTTTGTCATCAACGCCATAAGCGACTAAAACAGCTGAATCGACAACACTACCGCTCTGACGTACTTTTTCATATCGCGCATCTAAAATTAAGTATTTAAATAATTTTAATGGTCGCTGACGCCATTGAATAAACTCTTCATCCAATAATTTAGTTGCTCTACTTACTTCCGTACTGCTAACTTGGAAGCCACAAAGCTCCTCAATGATCGCACCTACTTTTCGCGTAGATACCCCCTGAATATACATCTCAGCTAATGAGGCTGTGAGCGCTCGCTCTGACCGAATCCCGCGTTCTAAAAAAGTTGGATAAAAATCCCCGTTTCGAACCTGAGGAATTGATAAGTCCAGCGACCCTAAACGCGTCTTCAGGCCTTTCGGTTTAAAACCATTAGCATAGCCTGTACGTGTATCCGTTCGTTCATAAGACGTTGCGCCCAAATAACGATCTCTTTCTATCAACATCGCTTGATTCAATAAAACTTCAAATGCGCTTCCAAGTCCTGCCATACCTTGTTCAGAAATGATTTGAACCAAATCTGATATTCCAGTAGCATTCATATTCACGGTCATCGGTTTATTCCTTTATGATTGACTTCGAAATCCACCATGAAGCTTAACCGATTACCGTCCTACCTCTAAGACAATACTAAATTACAGAAGAAATGTTACACCAGCTGGTCTATTGTGCATGACGAGGGAAGCAAAGGAAATTTAGAGATTTTTCCAACGTTTTATAATGTGATGCTTTTGACAACGGAGGCAAAAGCACGTGAACACACGGCCAAGGCCATTAGTGCCTTCCGACAATGTGAATTTACTTTAACCCCCGCCCCTTGCAAACAATGGCTGCGATATCTTGGGTGTCTCCCTTTTTTATTAAGCGAAGGCTTGTTTGGAAGTTTCGAGCTCTTGGGGATGACTAAACCCTTAAGTCATTACAATGTCGCCAATTTGCTACCTATCGTTGCTGAATTTAAAGGCTCACGTTCAGGCTTAATTTTACCAACCTATCGCCATCAATTATTTTTTTACGATCCGTTTGATGACAAAAATTTGCCCATTACCAATTACAACCGACTAACCGTTGCATCAAGTGGTTCTGGTAAATCCTTTTTTCAATTGGCACTCCTTCAAGAAGCGCAATCACGTGATCATCTGACGTTTGTCATTGATTTAGGCGGTTCGTATAAACATTTGTGTGAAATGGTGGGCGGTACTTATATCGATGCATCAACGCTCTCTCTCAATCCTTTTACGCTGTTTG
>JAPLWP010000147.1 GCA_026396535.1 Candidatus Magasanikiibacteriota bacterium
ATGATGATCAATCAGATTTTTTTCATGGCGATAAAAAATCGCACGCGGTGTAAAAAGAGAAGACCAACATTGACGCACCCGCTCGAGCATGTTTTTCTTTTCGGTATTGAGATAAGTTTCCAGCTCTCCCGCCCAGCTGGCTACCGCTGAATCCTCGGCAGTGGCACTACTACGCACGGCTACGAATTTGGCATCGAGCTGAGCAAAAGCCCCGAGGATTTCTTTTTCCAAATCTTTTGGCATTGCGTGATCGTGAATCATGTCACGAATTACCGCACTAGCTTTGTCTACAGAATTGGTATCATTTGGATTTACTTTTTTTAATTGCGCAGTGATATCTTCTTTGAGATTTGTTTCTTCCAAAAATCTATCAAACGCACCGGACAGAACTACAAAACCAGGTGGCACCGGAATTTTGGCCTGAGTCATTTCACCCAGACTCGCCCCTTTGCCGCCGGCAATACCGACATCATTTTTGGAAAGGTCTTTGAAAAATTTAATGTGTGACATAAAAATAGCTAAGTTACGCTATTTATTATACTTTTATTAAGGAAAATGTACAAGTTACTATTGACAAATACCCAAAAATATGAGATACTTCGACGTTGCCTAGATGTCTAAAATGTCGCAAGACACAAAGATTACTACGGTGACGAGTGAGTGCTAGCTTGATCCCGCAAGGTGCGGAGGATGGCGATGCCAATTGTGAAGGAAAAAAGATGCCTGTCATACCAAAGAACGCTCGGTACTGCGTGGTCCTCACCACCAACGCGCCGTTCGGCCCCAACCGGATGCTCACGGACTTCGGTCGTCACATCGCCAATTCGGCGACCAGCGACCACGCCGAACTCCGCGAAGAGCTGCTGAGGTCTTTCGGACCCAACTACGCGGTCCGGAGCGGACTCTACCATGCTGCTGTTGCCACGGCGAACTTGCTGCTGGGAAATCCGCCCAACCTTTTGCCCGACCAGAGGCTCGGCAACAACAAGGATGACGGAGAGTCGGCGAGCTACAGCGACTTCTTCGCCAGCACGCTGTCCAAGACCACGGCGAACCTGGTGTTCGTGGTGGGGCGCAAGAAAGCGTTCATCCAGATGCTCGGCCATGAGAGCAAGGCCCGCGAGCTGCGCTCCTGCCAGTCGGTGGTTGTCTTTCTCGACACCTCCTACACGGTCGTGAGCACGGAGATCTTCGCTCCGCCTTCGACGCGCATTGTCCGGCTCGGCTGGAAGAAGCGCATGAGGCTGCCCATCGCCGCCTAGCTCCAAGCAAGGCGCACTCACTCGAAGGGGTTCGGTTCCGATCGAACCCCCTAGAGCTGAATACTTTTTTATAAAGAGTATTGAGCTCAAAAAAACAACCCAAATAGGGTTGTTTTTGTTTTAAATACCTTTATATTAGCCAAAAAATCAATATATAGATTGACAAACCCCTTGTTTTGTGCTATACTCTACTGTTATTGCATAATGGGCATATCGTATCTACTTATGGTAAATATGGTTGTTCTACAACAATAATGCGAGTTCATTACAATTTAAGAGCAACCACTGTGGGTCTTTAGATGACGACAAAAATTGTCTTTAGCTAAGGACCCACAGCGATACAGTAGCGGTGACCTTCATTTCGGGGGTGTTCCCTGATTTGACCAAACTTCGCTTAGGCGAAGAAAATCTGTTGGTTAAACAGGAGATCCCAATGCAGACACGCATCCTTCTCATGCGCCACGGCGCGCACACGGACAACGTCCTCACTCCGCAAGCCAACGCCCAAGCCTTCAAGGTGGGGGCATGGCTGAAAGCGAACGGCTTCGTGCTGGACTACGGCATCACGAGCCCGATCGAACGCACCATGGCCACGGCCCAAAAGGTGGCTGAAGGTCACATGGTGCCCGATCTGGCCATCATGCGCAACGATCTGCTCGGTGACATTGCGGCTGACACCCGCTTGCCCACCAGCGCCGTCGCGGTGCTCAAGACGCTTGCCACCGAACAGTTCGGAAACACTTCGGACACTTCGATGGCCCAGACCGTCCTGAAGATGCCTGAGGAATTTCGCCAAGTGATGATGCGGCGAGCGCAAGAAACGGCCGAATTCCTCCAACAGCTGGCGCGTGATCACGGCGGACAGGACATCCTGGTCGTCAGTCATGCGGTCGGCCGGATCGAGATCGGCATCAACTGGCTGTTCGGCGCCCGGGCCGAAGAGGAAGTCTTGAGGATCACGAACGTCACGCCGACCTGCGGCGTGTACAACGTGGTGTTCGAAGATGGCCTGGCTGTCGACGAACGGTTGCTCGACGTGGAATAGCCAATAGCGGCATTCCAGCGAACTCGCCACGGACCTCTCGCAAGGGAGGTCCAAGGCACTTAGTATTAAATTTACTTTAATCCTGAGTATCTTAAAAAACATCCCAACTAAATTGGGATGTTTTTTATTTTTAGAATTAAAATTAGATTATATTTTTCTTACTACACCATTATTCGCATCTACCTCCACCATATCTCCATCCTTAAATACTTTCGTAGCAATTTTTGTTCCAATTACACAAGGGATCCCAAGCTCACGCGACACGATGGCAGCATGCGAAGTTACTCCGCCTTGTTCAGTGATAATTCCCGCTGCCTTTTTCATGGCTGGCACAATATCTGGGTCAGTAGCGATAGAAACTAAGATATCCCCTTCTTCCATTTTATTCATATCTTCTGCACGGATAATTATTTTCACCTTACCTTTTGCGTAACCCACACAACCACTTTCTCCTTTTAACTCCGAAATATTTATATCTACCTCTTTTTCAATTGATTTCATTATTTCTCTGGCCTCATCTCCCACAAAAATCTTTTCCGCATCACGTTCAGCATAGTAAACACAAAATTTGGTGCGTTCTAGCAATTCAGCTTCATCATACTTATCATTAATCAACATATCTTTTATTTCCGAAACAGTCATAAATCTTACTTGCTTCTCTGTAATAAAAAATCGACGAGCAATTTCTTTGAGAATTGGCGCCATATGATGCACGGCCAAAAGCTGAGCATAGCGGCGATAAATTTTGGTCACCATAAAATCACCAAATTCATCGAATATCTTTTTCCATTTACTATCTACATTTAAATCTTGCAATAACTTTGATCTTTTTTGCTGAGCTTTTTCTAATTCCAAAAATTGATTATCTAAAATTATTTTTGGTGATTGCTTGGTTTTAAAAACATCCTTTAGCTGATTGATATAATCATTGATTGTATACTCCCCGCTTACCCACAGATGTTTCGTATGGTAATACTTATCTTTATGTTCTTGTAATAAATTGGAAATATTAGATGGCAAATTATTTTTTATTGTTTCCGCGTCTTGAGTTTCAAATAAATTTACTAAATTTCTATCCTCTTCAATAGCAATCGCTATTTTCAACAAATCTTCTTGTTCAATAAAAATCAAAGACTTCTTGGTGGGCTGAGTAAGATTTACTAAATATTCATTAATCTTTTCTACCAGCACTCCCTTTTCATGCAAATAATCTTTTACGCGTTTTGTTAAATTATTATGAAACATATCGGCGGCTACCGGAATCCAGGCCCAAGTATAATAGTGACTATGGGTCGCATGATGATCTCTGTAAATATTCCACAAATCTTCATTGAATAATTTATCCAAATTAGTTTGAGGTATCTTTGCACTAAAATTAGTTAGCTTGTCCGCCTCAATTATAATATTTTCATTTACCGCGTGGGCAAAACCTTCTTCATTTATTTTTCTATTCACCAAATGCTCTGCCACCTCATATGAATCTTTTTCGCCAAAATAAAACCAGAGGTGATATCCCTCATATTTACATAAAATTTTGTTATAAGCTTTCCCTGTATTTTTTTCAAAAAAACTTACAAATCCATTGAGCCAAATAGTGGAAAAGAAAAGATGATCATTGTTTATATGTTGTGCGTGGTTTATGGTATGATTGT
>JAPLWP010000064.1 GCA_026396535.1 Candidatus Magasanikiibacteriota bacterium
TTTTGGCAAAAGCGAAGCATTGTCATCGTTTTCTTTTATTAGTCCGCGCATCATAAGATTGCGCAAAATCAAACTGCAGTTCACCCCACGAATCTGATCAAGCTCAGGTCTAGTAATAGGACCACAATAAGAAATTACAGTAAGAGTTTCAAGCTGAGGACGAGTAAGTTCGCCGCTCACTTCGGCTTTGAGGAAATTTTCAGCGATAGCTTTATTGTCGGGATTGCTTACCATCTGATAGTCATCATTATTTTGCAAGACCACCATCCCCGATTCAGCTTGATTATATTTTGTCACCAATTCTTTGAGCGACTCCAAAACAACATTTTCTTCCACCTGCAAAACTTTAGCAATTTTTTTAAAGCTAAGAGGTTTGCTGGCTACGAATAAAATTGTTTCGATTTGAGAATTGATAGACATACTATAAAATAATTAAGCTAATTTTACTTCCATATCACCGTAATTATCGCTCTGACTGATAAACGCCTTTTGATCGCGCATAAGTTCGAGCAAAGCGAGAAAACTTACGATTACTTCGGTTTTACTTTCAGTGCTACTCAGCAAATCTTTGAAATTCATTTTTTTGTGTTCTTTGAGAGCGTTCCAGATCGATTCTACTTTTTGTTTTACTGAAATGGCTTTGTCGATAGTAATCTGTGGAAGTGGAGTTGGTGGGCGCAAACGCGCTACCAATTTTTCCATTGCCTTATTGAGATCTTTTGTTTTCGCATTAAGCGGCAATACAAATTCAGTTACTTTTACTGGCGGCTCAATACGACCATAGCTAATACGATTCTGCTGCCAATATATATTTATTTTTTTACTAGCCTCTATATACTGTTGATACATCTTGAGCTGATCCGCGAGCGACGGCCCCTCGTCTTCTTCTGGATTGAGATAAGGCAAAAGAGTACGCGATTTCATATAGACCAATTTGGTAGCAATTACCAAAAAGTCGGCCAGCTCCTCACTTTTTTCTACTTCCAATTTATCCAGATAGAGCAAAAATTGCTCGGTCACCTGCGACAGAGCAACTTCGGTAATATTTAGCTTCTCAAGTTCAATAAGCTGAAGAAGTAAATCGAGTGGACCTTCAAATTTTTCTAACTTTAATGACGAAATCATTTTAACGACAAAATTATTTTATTTTGATATGCACTTCATCCAAAGTCTTGGTCGGCAAAACAGTCGGAGCGCCCATCATAAGATCGCGAGCATCACCAGTTTTTGGAAAGGCAATCACTTCACGAATATTTGGCTCACCTGCCAAAAGCATCACAATACGATCAATACCCGGAGCAAATCCACCGTGAGGAGGGGCACCAAAAGTAAAAGCTTCAAGCATGTGTCCAAAACGCTCTTGCTGATCCACTTCACTAATTTGCAACAAATCAAAAATTTTCTTTTGCAATTCGCGCTGATGAATACGGATACTACCACTGCTGAGTTCATAGCCATTGAGCACCAAATCATAGGCGTTGGCGCGCACCGCCATTGGATCGGTATCAAGCAATTCTCTATCTTCATCTTTTACCGAACAAAACGGATGATGTTTGGCCGCAATATTTCCCTCATCATCTTTTTCAAACATTGGGAAATCTACAATCCAACAAAATGCCAATTCATTTTTGTCATTTTTATCTTTTCTTAAATCTGGTTTATCGGTACCGTATTTATCTATCGCTTCCTGATAAGTCATTTTTGGAAACGGTACTTGAGAAATTTGTTTCTCTGGAGTAATTTTTTTCACCATCTCGATAAACATTGCTTCAGTAAGCGATAAAATTTCTTCTTGAGTAACAAAAGACATTTCAAAATCAAGCTGTGTGAATTCCGGCTGACGGTCACCACGCTGATCTTCATCACGGAAACAGCGAGCGATTTGAAAATAACGCTCAAAACCTGCAATCATCGAAAGCTGTTTGAATTGCTGTGGAGATTGAGGTAGAACATAAAACTGTCCGCTATGCAGACGAGAGGGCACAATATATTCACGTGAACCTTCTGGTGTACCTTTCATCAAAATTGGAGTTTCAATTTCAACAAAATCATTTTTATGCATGTAATCGCGGATAAATTGAAGCACGCTATCGCGCATACGAATATTTTTTTGCATGCGTTCACTACGCAAATCCAAATAGCGATATTTCAAACGCAACTCTTCGCCAATCACAGCCGTGTCTTTATTGATTTCAAAAGGCGGAGTTTCAGATTCGTTGAGCACGGTAATTTGTTTGGCCAGAACTTCCACCATACCGGTTGGCATTTCTGGATTTTGTTGTTTGGCACCGCGAGCATTCACAATACCACGAACTTCTATCACCCATTCTGGGCGAACACGATTTAATTCTTCTTGAGACTTTTCATCCAATTCCTGGGGTACGCCAACTACCTGGATAATTCCCTGGCGGTCACGCAAATCCAAAAATACAATCTTACCCATATTGCGGCGATTGTTTATCCAACCTTTTAGAATAACTTCCTGACCCACCTTTTCATTGGTTTCAACTGTAAGTGTTCGCATATTATTTTTTAAGCATAAAGTTCGGCCAACTCTACCAAACGGTGAGCATAACCATATTCATTATCGTACCAAGCAATTACTTTTACCAAATCACCATCCACCACGTTGGTCAAAGACAGATCAATCGTACAAGAATTAGTGTTACCAATAAAATCACTGGAAACTAGCGGTTCAGTAGTAGTGGCGAGCACACCTTTGAAGCGTTCAGTCTGACTAGCTTCAATAAAAGCCTGGTTGATTTCTTCTTTGGTAACTTTCTTTTTCAAAAGCATTGTAAAATCCGAACTCATCACCTCACCGACAGCTTTGGCGGCACCAGTAGTAGTAGGCACCATATTGCTAGCGGCAGCACGAGCACGACGCAAATCTTTGTGTGGACCATCCTGAAGATTTTGATCCCCAGTATAAGAATGGATAGTAGTCATCAAAGCCTTGGCGATACCAAATTTTTCTTCAATCACAGCCATCGCTGGAGCAATAGAATTGGTAGTGCAAGAAGCATTATTTATCACAGCAGCAGATTCTTTACCCACGCGACCACAATTTACCGCACGCACATAAGTTGGCACATTCAATCCTTTGGCTGGAGCACTGATTATTACTTTGTTAGCGCCAGCTTTTATATGCAACTCCGCTCCTTCTTTATCGGTGAAACGACCGGTACATTCCAATACCACATCCACTTTGAGTTTTGCCCAAGGCAACATGGAAGGATCTTTTTCCGCATATACCGCTACCTTTTTTCCATCTACGATAAGATTGGTTTCGTCATAACTTACTTCATGGTGATAAGCACCATAAGCAGTATCATATTTGAGCAAATGAGCCAAAGTTTTAGTATCAGTCAAATCATTGATACCAATGATATTAATATTTTTTTTATCAAAAGCCGCTTTGAAGGCATGTCGGCCAATGCGACCAAAGCCATTAATTGCGAGATTCATAAATAGATTTATTAAGTTTTACTAGAATATTATACCGATTTTAACGGACTAAGGCAAATATACATTTCAGATATTCTCCTTCAGTAAAAGCCGCCAATTCTGGATGATCGGCGCCGTGGGTATAGGTCTCTAGAATCTGTACTGTACGTCCAGCGCGGCCAGCGGCCTCGGACAACATATGACGGAAATCAATCATCGATACATGCTGAGAACAAGAAGCTGTCACCAAAATACCGTTTGGTGGCAACACTTTCAAAGCCGCTTCATTGATCTTGCGATATCCCTGCAAACCTTCGTGTACTTTGTGGCGATTTTTTACAAAAGCTGGTGGATCCAAAATAATCACATCAAATTTAGCACCTCCAAGCTCTGGATCATTTTCAAGCAATCCCTGGAGATAATCTTTCACATCAGCGGAAACTACTTCAGATTTTTTACTATCCAACTTATTTAATTTAATATTTTCTTCAGCCAATTCCAAGGCAGTATTTGAAGCGTCCACACTCACCACTTTTTTGGCACCAGCCTCTAGAGCATAAACGGAAAATCCACCGGTATAAGAAAAACAATTTAAAACTTTTTTTCCATCACAATATTTTTGTAGAGCCGCACGTTTGTCACGTTGGTCCAAAAAGAATCCGGTCTTTTGACCATGCATAATGTCTACAATAAACTTCAAACCATTTTCCAAGATTTCAACTTGTTCTGGAACTTTGCCAAATAAAATTCCGGTATTAGAAGTTTTTTCGCCCTCTTGCTCATCTCCATCTTCTTTTACTCTGTTGCCCACATCACTACGTTCATAAATTCCTTTCGGCTTCATTACTTTCACCAAAGCCGCCACAATTTCTTTTTTCCAAAAATTTATTCCGGCATTGTGAAATTGAACAGACAAATAATTATCATATTTATCTACCACCAGGCCGGGCAATAAATCATTTTCACTATTTATTAGACGAAAAGAATTGGTCTTTTTAGTTTCTACAAAATTTTGACGCAGTTCATAAGCGTCTTTAATGCGATTAACAAAAAAACTTTCATTCACTTCTTCGGCTTCCTCATATCCCCACAGACGGACCGCAATTTGAGAATAGGAATTAAAATATCCGGCAGCCATAAAATTGCCGATTTCATCACAGAGCTCTATTGGAGTACCACTTTTAAGACCATCTGGAATTCCTTTCAAAGCACCAGAAAACACCCAAGGATGACGACCACGAACCGGACCAAGACGCTTGTTTAGCACAATTAATTTAAGCATAAAAAGGAAGATGTTTATTGATTAATGGGGTAATATTACCCTAAAAACAATAAAAAAACTATGCCAAGGAGTTTGGCAGTGTATTGGACTTTTATTTGGATTCTATGTTGAAATTTAGGCTATTCTCAGCCAAAAGTTCTTTGGTCTTATCATCATACACCCGAATTCTAATTTGATAATCCCCGCCTGCCATCTGGGATTCCAAGAAATTAATATCATTGTTTGCATCAGCTACGCTGCCCAAAGAAAAATACTTTTTCTTTAATTTTTCTACCTGTATATCAAAACTATTTTCTGAAACCACTTTATTATTTACAAATATTTGCATCAATTCAGTATAAATACCCGGCTTCACGGTCTTAGTCAAAGTCTCATCTACTTTGCCATGAAAAATTTCTTTTGATTTAAGTTTCAAATTAGCGTTAGCTGTTTTTACCACTTTCTTTTTAGAATCTAATAATTTACGAACCACTTTCAAATTTACTGTTTTGCTAGAAAGATTTTGATAATCGTAATTGAACTTTAATTTAGCACCTGGCTGATAAGAAAATTTAATATTTGAAGGAAACTTTAAATCAGACTCTGCCTGAGATACAGAAACAAAACTTGAACTTTCAATCGTGGCTGTTGTTGGAGGTGTCACTATTATATCGGTGCTCGTAGTCAATACTACTGTCGAACTAACTGTACTAGAAGGAGTGACGACTTTGGTTGGAGAATAAACCGCACTACTTCCACCTCCGCCGCTTCCACCTGAAGAAGCAGCGTTCGTAGAGACAACATTTGAAGTTGCTGAATAACTTGTCCAGGTAGTATTGTCAGAATTATATTGCGCTCTTACTTTAAATTGATAAGAAGTCGCGACAGTCAGACCTGTTACTGAAGCACTAGTAGCGGTAGTGGTCACCACCACAGAAGAATTAGTTACATTATACAGTTCATAAACCGTGCTCGTAATATTAGAGCTCGCTGACCAAGAGACCGACATGGTAGTCTGACCAGTAGCAGCAGCTGACGGTGTGCCCGGAATAGCGGCTAGTGTAGTTGTAGCACTCGCCGAAACTGCTGCGTTTGATGATCCATTATTATTTCTAGATTTCACCACCAAGGTATAAACCTTGTTTGGCAAAACTGTCATAGTAGTAGAAGTGGCTTCTACACTATCATCCAATTCCCCTCCTGTTACATTATAAATAGTACTAGTTGGATTGCCGTTGGCATTCCAAGAAAAAGTAAGACTAGAGGTGGAGACATTAGAAACAGTCGGTGAAATTGGATCGGTCGATGAAGTATAAAATGAACTAGTAACAAACGATGAAGTCGCAGTCCCAAACAACGCAGAACTAACTTTAAAAATATAATGGGTATTTGGTGTAAGATTAGCGATACTAGACGTTGTGTGAGTTACGCTTGAAGTACCTGTAAGCAATAGATTACTATCATTATTGACATAAATCTGATAATAAAAAATATTTTCATTTCCACCAACTCCTTGATTCCAACTAGCAAGAGCGGTACTACTAGCAACCTGACTAATGGTCAGTCCGATTGGAACTGCTGGAGAACCTGCGTCTGCAGTCAAACTACTAGTGGCAAAATGCAAAGTTCCATCACCTAACGCGTACGAAATTGCCCAACTATTTGACGAAGTATTTACCGCCAAACTCACGTCACTAAACTCACTTAAAACAGAGGACGTGACTGTGGAAGTAGACCAGCTCACGCCATTGTTTAGTCCGGCAAACAAACCAAAATTATTACCTAACCCGGCAAAAATTGGTTGGTTGGTATTATAAAAAATTAAATCTGAAACACGCTGAGAACTATTGTCTATCGCCCAATAAACCGAAGCAATAGTTGAGGTTGTCCAAATACCTAAATTACTACGATGAGCATATGTTACCGTAGAAGTGACATTATATGGTCCAGCCCCGCCCGCACTGACTGGTTGATAATAAACAAAAGCAGGCAAACCATTTTCATCTAGGCTAAAGGATGATATTTTTTCAAAACCAAAATCCCCGGGCCCGGCTATACTACCTTTTACATTGGCGGCCACTGTAGAAGTAGTCCAAGTAGTGCCATTATCACTAGACGAAGCGTAAACTACCGAGAATAAGGTGGCATCATAATAACCGAATTGAAAAATACGCGACAAACCACTACCACTTATCCCACCTCCCAACAAGTTAATATTACTTGCTGAAGCCAGCCCAGCTCCCTGAGTCCAACTAGCTCCGTCATTGGCAGAATAAGAAACATTAATATCATAACTAACATTATAATTATAAAAAATGACTGCCAAATCCTCCGCTTTAGAAAAAGTTAAATTGATATTTCTAGGAACATTAAATATGCTCAATCCAGAAGCAGCCGTAGTAGTGGCTGACCAACCCGCAACATTAGTTGAGCTAGCAAACCAAATCTCGCCAGTACTGGTAGCGTAGATGACAGCCCCAAAATATCCTGCCACAGAATTGTAATCAAAACCAAAATTACCTCTATTGGGCTGAGAGTCCGCACCGTTGGCATAGATGCCGTGATTAAAAACATCTACCGGCCTACTCCAACTACCATCTATACCATTCGTAGAAGTAACTACATACATGTGATAAGTACCATCGGAGGTAGAGCTAGAAAACGCTAAATAATAAACACCACCAACCACTAATAACTTGGTTTTGGCATCAGCACTAACCGTCGGCAGATGACCGGAATAAAAATCGGAAGTAGTAACCGTCAGCTCGGACACCGACGAAGTGCTGTTTCCGTAGCTATCATAAGCAAATATCTTGAAATAATACACTGTGCTAGGTGATAAACCGGCAATAGTGGTGGCAGATGCACCATTAAAATTACTGTTGGCCAAATTTACATTCGAACTTGAAGTAAAGGCCATACCACTTTCAGTCACCGATGAACTACTACTGTAGAAAATTTTATACTGAGAAAAATTTGCATCAGTCGAAGTGGTGGAAGGAAAATTTAAAATTACTGAGCTAGCACTAACCGAATTTAATGTTAAATTACCTACAGCGGTAGGTTGAGTTAAATCTACGGTAAAAGCACTCGATGTTTGTGTTGCTCCCGTATAATAAATATCCGAAGGAATAATCCTAACATAAGCTGGACCGGAATAATCAGAACCACCGCCCAAGTTAATACTAAAAGTAATATTATTACTTCCAGCACTAGTATCAACGCCAAGTATATTACCAGCCAACGTACTAACAGTACCAACACTAGCTGCGGCTGACACAAGCGCAGTACTACCCCAACTTAAACCATCCGCTGAAATCTGCACCAACAAATTAACATCGCTACCGTCAATATCAGACACCGTAGTAGTCACAGTCACAATCGGTCCATATGCTTCTACCGGAAAAATTGGCGAAACACTAGGAGCGGCAGTTGGCAAGGAGGTCGTAGCAAAACCTAAAGAACCATCATTTAACACAAAAGATATAGCCAACAATTGAGTAGAGCTGCTATATACTGAGGAAACCGAACTATCACTACCTAAAGTACCACCAGATAAATTATACGAAGTCCAAACAGAACTGGTATTTACCAAGGCACTCAGACTATAATTTGACCCAAGCCCTGCAAAAATAGATTTATTTCCATTAAAAAAATATAGATCGGAAGGCTGTTGAGAAGTATTATCTATAGAAAAATATATGTTGGAAAGTATTGTAGAAGTAGTCCAAGAACCATTCGTACCTTTTTTAGCGTATATAATAGTAGAGGTAACATCTACCGGCATACTACTTCCGACTTCAGTAGGCTGATAGTAAGTAAAACCAGGTAAACCATCTGAATCAACATCAAAACCAACCAAACGATCAAACCCCATATTACCAGCCATCAGTGGGAAAAATATATAAGGATTTGCAACGGTAGTCGTGCTCCAACTAGAACCATTATTAGTAGAAGACGCATAATAAAGAGGAAAATTACCATTACTATCAAGATAACCAATATGAAATATTCTACTTGCTCCTACCCCAGAAACTTTAGCGCCCTTAACCACACAATTGCTGCACGTATTGAGAACTGAACCTGAAGTCCAACTACCGCCATTATTACTTGAGTATGCTATGTTCACTTGATTGCCAGAAACTTTATAGAAAATAGTAGCAAAATTTTCTAATTTTGAAAAACTTAACACTGCGGAATTTCTCAAGGTCATTTCTATACCTGACACCACTGTAGTAGTGGCAGACCACATGGTGGCATTGGTAGAAGTGGTAAACCAAATTTCTGTCGTACCCGTAGCAATCATAGTCGCTCCAAAGTATCCGCCTATTTGATTATAATCAAAACCAAAATTAATATCCGGATGACCATTACCTCCAATATCAAAACCATTTATTCCTGCATTAAATACATCTGCTGGAGCACTCCAACTACCTACAGCACCGTCGGTAGAAGTTGCCACGAACATATGATAGTTGCTCCCAGTAGAACTAGCAAAGGCATAATAATAAATACCATTTACTTGTAATAACTTAGTGTTGGTATTACTGTTAGCTATCGGCAAATTAGCCGCTTGCGCCAACTGAATATTACCAAACATTAAGACAAAAAATAAAAAAATGCCTATAAAAAGCGCGTAGGATTTGTACAAATTTGAAAAAAAATAAATTGACAATAGAGTCTGTTTTTTAAAAGGAATCATAGAAGTAAAAAAATTAACAGGCCATCTAGTGACTCTACCGCGCATTATACCAAAAAAACGCATATCCGCATAGTTTTTTATCCACAAAAAAAGACCTCAGGAGAGGTCTTTTTTAAATTATAGATTTTATTTCAATTGTTCAGCTACTTCTTCCGCAAAATTCTTCACTACTTTTTCAATACCTTCGCCTAGTTCGTAGCGAGTAAATCGCACTATTTTCCTACCTTGATCTCTTCATTTTTGATGAAAGGCTGTTCGGTAAGAGAAATTTCAGCGTAGAATTTTTCCAATTTTCCTTTCACGATATTTTCAATCATGTTTTCTGGCTTGCCCTGTTGTTTAAGCTGATCGATATAGATTGCTTTTTCGCGTTCTACCAATTCAGGATCTACACCAGTACGATCTACACATTTTGGATTACTTGCTGCAATATGCAAAGCAACATCCATACCTAGAGCGACAGTGCCGCCTTCAAGCTCTACCATGATACCCATCTTTTTGCCGTGCAAATAAGTGGCTACCAATTTATTGTCATTGTATAGAGCAAAACGACGAACAGAAATTTTTTCTCCCAAAGTAAGACCAAGATTATTCAAGACAGATTGAACGGTTTCACCACCCAAGTCTGCATTCATCAAAGCGGCTTCATCAGAAATTTTATTTTCTACAATCGCTTTAGCGACGTTGTTGGCAAAAGCCACAAAATTGTCACTACCGGATACAAAATCTGTTTCACAGTTTACTTCTACTAGAGCACCGACTTTATTGTCGGCACTTACATATCCAGTCACCATACCTTCGCTAGCAATTTTGTCAGCACGTTTGGCAGCTTTCACTATTCCTTTTTTGCGTAAAATATCGGCGGCTTTTTCCATATCACCCTGGGCTTCTTCCATAGCTCCTTTGCAGTCCATCATGCCAGCGCCAGTCATGGCACGTAATTTGGCGATATCGGCTGCTGTAATGGTCATATGATTTTTATTTTGAAGAATTATTTATAATTTATTTTTAGATGCTTGACTCTTTAGTCATAGCGCGACGAACTGGAGCTTTAGCAACTGGTTTAGCAGCCGCTTTTACTACGGAAGATTTACCTTCAGTATTTCTAGCTTCAAAATTCTGTACTGGAGCTGGAGCTTTTTTCATCTCTTTTTCCATTACAGCACGATTCTTTTCCCACTGTTCTTTACCTTCTTTAACAGCACCGGCCATTAGGTTGGTAATAATTTTAATAGAGTTTACAGCATCGTCATTGGCTGGGATTACTACGGAAGCCTGTTCTGGATTTACATTGGTATCACAGATAGCGATAATTGGCACATTGGTGCGTTCCGCTTCAGCTACAGCAGTTTTGCTCACACGCATATCTACGATGAACAAAGCGTCAGGCATTTTATCAACCGCAGTCAAACCGGATAGATATCTATCCATTTTTTCTACGGATTTTTTGAGATCAATCTGTTCTTTTTTAGTATATTTTTCAATCTCTCCGGATTCAATCTGCATTTTTAGAGATTTATATTTTTTCAAACGGTGTTTAGTTTCATCAAAGTTTGTAAGCAAACCACCGATCCAACGTTCAGTCAAGTTTAAAATGTGTACGCCGTTGCGAACACCAAAAATGTACTGTTTCATTTTAGGGTGCCAACGAGACTTCTGATGCCCAAAGTGCATACCGGCTTTAAGCATTTCCATCATTGATGGTAGTGTTTGTGACATATTTTCCTTATCTTCCCCGAGGGGAGTTATTGCCTCTTCGTTCTCACCCACCGAGTGGTCGGGGGAGGAAAAAAATGAACGAATGAGTGATTAAAATATGGACGGATTATATCTGAAAGTATAGGAAATGTCAAGTTTTTGGCATGCGGCTCACCTATCTTGACTTTTTCTCAAAAAAATGTTACTTTAACCAGTCTTTTCGACCATATCACGCTGTGTGGTATGCCATTTCACAGGAGAATCCAACATGGACCCCAAGCCCGCTCTTTTCACTGACCACACCGACACTCAGACTGTATTCCTCTCCGAGGCAGACCACGCGAAGGCCGACAGTGCCTACTGTATGGTCGGCGCACTGATCGTCATCGTCGATCGCCAGAAGAAAACCGTCTACCTGGCGCAGAACAAGGATGGCTCGTTGCCCAACTGGTACGGTCTGACGGGGCGCTTTTTCGCTGGCGAAAGCGAAGAAACGGCTGCCCAGCGCATCTTCCGCTCCAACACCACTGTGAATCTGCCGGTAGATCGGTTAGAGTTCATCGGGATGAATAGGTGTATCTGGTCCAGACGGCGCAAAGAGCCTCAAGATCTCGGACGCGACCGACTCTACTTCACCTACGCCGTCGAACTGACGACGGAGGAAATGAAGAAAGCTCAGCTCGGGCTCAAGCCGCGCAAGTACGAGCGTCGCAGCCTGCGAGAGCTCACCTGGGATCAGATGCACGATGCTGGCCTCCATGAGTCGATGCTGATCTTCCACCGCCGTGTATTTCCGGTCAGCTTTCCTGGCAACCTGTCACGTCGCCTGACCTGACCGGCCATCGCCCTCAAAAGGCGGTAGGATGGCGCGGATCTTCACAAGACCGCTCACCATACCTACTCTATCCCCAAAAACTTGGAGCTAGAGTAGGGTGAGCGGTTTTTTGTTTGAGATAAAAGCCCTTGACTTTCCCATATAATCTGCTATAATTGGCCTACTAGTTAATTTTCAAATTTATGAAAGCAAAAATTCATCCAGAATACAACAATGATTGCGTAGTGACTTGTGCTTGTGGCAACACCTTTACCACTGGCTCCACTATGAAAGAAATCCGCGTGGAATTGTGCAACCAGTGCCATCCTTTCTATACCGGCAAACAGAAATTCGTAGACACTGCTCGCCGCGTAGAAAAATTCCAGGAAAAAGTTTCCCGCGTAGCCGCTGCCGCCGCAACTCGCAAAGGCAAGAAGGTAAAGAAGGCTGCAGAAGCTGTAAAAAAATCCGCCAAAAAAGCAGCCAAAGCTTAGCAATTTTAAGACAGACCAATTTAAGCCCTTTGCTTTTGGTCTGTTTTTTTATATAATGGATTCTAGTCGGTAATAAATTTATGCTAAATAAGTACACAGAAATAAAAAATAAATACATACAGCTCGAACTGGATTTGCAGAATCCGGCTGTTCTTAATGATTCCAATAAATTAAAAAAGGTGTCGCAAGAATATAATGAGCTTGGCCCTACTTTTTCCAAGATTACTATTCTAGAAAAAACTGAACAAGATTTGAATCGCGCTCAAGAATTATTGAAAACCGAAACTGATCCGGAAATGAAAGCAATGACTGAAGTGGAAATTTCCGAAACTCAAGCTACTGTTTCCAATCTTGAAAAAGAATTGGACGAAATGACTCGCCCAACTGATCCGATGGATAAAAAAGATGTAATCGTAGAAATTCGTGCGGGTGTAGGCGGCGACGAATCCGCTTTATTTGCGGCCGACCTTTTCCGTATGTATAGTCGCTATAGTGAAAAGAAAGGTTGGAAAATTGATATCATGGATACCAATCGTATTGGTATTGGTGGTTATAAAGAAATTGTTTTTTCTGTTTCCGGACGCAATGTTTATAAAGACTTGAAATATGAAATGGGCGTACATCGTGTACAGCGCGTACCTGATACTGAAAAAGCTGGACGTATTCATACTTCCACTTCTACTGTGGCGGTGATGCCGGAAATTGAAGAAGTTGAATTTAAAATTGAAGCCAAAGATTTACGTATCGATACTTTTTGTGCGGGCGGCAATGGCGGCCAAAGTGTAAACACTACTTACTCCGCCGTGCGTATCGTGCACGTACCGACTGGTACTATCGTACAATGTCAGGATGAGCGTAGCCAAACTGCCAACAAAGATAAAGCGATGAAAGTATTGCGCTCACGTCTCTATGAAGTAGAGCGAGAAAAGCAAGAAAAAGAAATGTCCGACAAACGCAAATCTCAAATCGGCTCCGGTGATCGCAGTGAAAAAATCCGCACTTATAATTTCCCTCAGGACCGTATTACTGATCACCGTATTCACCAAAACTGGAATACAATCGACCGCATTCTCGATGGTGACATTGAACCAATTATTTTAGCGGTGCGTGAGGCAGATTATAAAGGCCTGGCTTAATATGCCAACTTACGAACAATTACTACAAAAATACTCTACTTTCAATCCTCTGGATTTGGAATTACTTCTCGCCCATGCTTTGCAAAAACCACGGGCGTTTTTGTTGGGCCACTTTGATGAAAAAATTTCTCTAAAACAATATTTATATTTTCAATATTATTTATTGCAATACGTGCGCGGCTACAGCCTGGCCGCCATTACCCATCACAAAGAATTTTTTGGACTAGATTTTTATGTAAACAAGCATGTTTTGATTCCGCGACCAGAAACAGAATTAATGGTAGAAGAAGTATTAGCACAAATAAAGAACAGCTCAGAAGAAATTACACTGATTGATGTAGGTGTTGGCAGCGGCTGTGTGCCAATAAGTATTGGAAAAAATACTGATAAAAAAATAAATATAATGGCTGTAGATATATCGTGTCGCGCTGTCGGTGTGGCCAAAAAGAATGCCAAAAAGCACGGCGTCAATATTAAATTTTTCTACGGCAGTTTGTTATCCCCATTGCGACAAAAAATTGCTCATATTAACTCATCGATTATTATCACTGCCAATCTCCCCTATCTTACCGCCAAACAATTCGAAGAAGAGCCATCCATCCAGCGTGAACCAAAAATTGCGCTAGTGGCCGATCACAATGGTCTAGCTTTATACGAAAAACTTTTATATCAAACCAAAACAGTTTTCCCAAATAAAAAATTAACTCTATTTTTAGAAATAGACCCTACCCAGACCGAGCTGATTAAAAAAACAATTCTACTGCTTTATCACGACGCGCAGATAGAAATAAAAAAAGACCTATCAGGCCTCGACCGTTTAGTAAAAATCTCCACTTAATTAAGTGGAGATTTTTATATTAATATCGTTTGGTACTACCTCTACCCAGGTTTTACCAGGTTTGAGATTTATCTCAGTTCCATTTTGATCATACCATCTGGTGCGATTTCCTTCTTTTTTCCATTGACCGTGGATCATCACGCCGTCGCGCAATACGCGCAAATCACCACTACCGTCAGTATTTATTTCTTTGCGACCATAGTCGTCTACTATTTGTACTTTTACATATTGCACCACGATAGTCTGGCCCACCAGAGGCTGGCCATCTTCAAGTATCTGTTTATTATTTATCGAGCGGGTATAAATTTTTAAATTAGGATCATAATTAAAATCCACTACATAATCCGAAGTAAAATTAACAGCCAAATTATTTACTATTTCAGTAGTGCTCACATTGAGATCGCCGAATTTCCAACCATTACTAAATATCTTTTTCTTATCAGCTTTTTTATCCAGTACTTTATTCCAGTTTTCGCTACTAGTATATAAATTATGCGGAGCATCATGCTCGTCCCCACGCCAAAAATATGGACCATTTTTCATCTCATCCAAATCAAAAATCTTATCGGTGATTATTTTTTGTAAGCCTTCAGGTGATCCACCACAGTGAATATACAATCCAGAATATTCTTTGAGCCATTCAATAAAATAAGGACGGGCACTGCGTACCGGCCCGACTTTGGCCACGTCTTGGGAGGAATCAAATACAGCCACGTAGCGAGTAATACCACCTTCAGCCGGAGCTTCATACATTATTTTGGCTGCTGCCAAACCATGCTGTGGTCGAGCATCAGGGTGATTGTCTATCATCACTACCACTACGGACGGATCTACCATTTCACTACTACTGACCGGCAAACCATCCAGTACACTAAAATATTTTGGCAATTCTGGAGCGGCCTGTGCTTTCTTCCATATCACTCCGGAATAATATCTATGTACCACAAAATAACTGCCCAACGATAAGACCACCACTGCTAAAAAGATTGATAAATAGAGATAAATTTTATTCTTGGTCATAGTAAAAAGCATTATAACACAAAAACAAAAACCCGCCAAAGTGGCGGGTTTGTGAAGTATAAAATTATTTCTTTTCTTCGGCAGCGGCTGCAGCGGCAGCTTCGTCTTTTTCTTTCTGACCAGCCACTTCAATCTTGGTGATATCAGCGCTCTTACCAGCTTCTTCTAGAGCTTTCAATTGGTCTTCAGTTAAAGCAGGAACAGCTTTGGCAACCAAAGCGTCACCATGAGGAGCCACGACGGTCATACCGGCTGGCAAAGTCAAATCACGCACTTTGATAGCATCGTCGAAAGTTTTCAAAGTAGTCAAAACTACTTCGATAGTAGATACCAAATCTTTCGGCAAACATTCTACAGTAACTTCTTCGATATTGCGTACCAAGGTACCACCCATTTCTTTTACAGCTGGAGCTTCGCCCATGAATTTCAAAGCTACCGGAGCTTGCATTGCTTTGTTCATATCAATACGGCGCAAATCAATGTGAATTGGTGTACCTTTTACAGCGTTGTATTGTACTTCTTGTACCAATACTTTACCAATATTTTTACCATCCACTTCTAGATCAATCAAACTGGATTCACCAGCTTGTTTGAAAAGTTTAGTAAATTGAGAATAATTCAAATCCAAAGACAAAGCTTCGTTGCCAGCGCCATAAGCGACAGCCGGTAGCTTTCCTTCTTCTCTTGTCTTTTCTCCTTTAGCAGTGCGTTTTACCGCTTGCAACAAATAGGACATAACTTACAAATTATTTTTTATTAAAAGTTTTTTTGAAAAAATTGATAACCACTAATTATTTCATCTACAGTCAAAGGAGCGGTTTTATATAGTTTTTGTACGTCCTCAAAAGTGAGGTCCGTCACCATTCCCACTGAGCTTAGTCCCTGCCCCATCATCACGATCATCGTGATAAAGTTGCTGGCACATTTATTACAAGTGATGTGCACCAAATTGGCACCATCACGCTTGGCAAATAAATTGGCGCGATCATCTTGATAGCGCTCATTGCAAATTGGGCAATGACCAATAAATTTTAAAGCTTCTAGCCAGGAATCCGGACGGTTATTTTTGGCTAACATAGACAGCAATATAATAAACAAAAAACGAAAAAATGTCAAGAGTTACCTCTACTTTGAGGCTGAATTAAGCCTCTTTTTTTAAAGTACGCATCACTGAGGTGGAAATGACCACAAAGAGCACAGTGATAAACAAAGCATAGATTAGTTTGGCCCAAGCTCCGCTGCCTTGTAGGGGAAAAAACTGTTCAATTAGCGCTTTTACCGCTTCATTCCAAGCCAAACCCGTGACAAAACCAAAGGCGGCTAGGATATAATCAGCAGTTTTTAAGCGCACTTCCTGTCGAAAGCTCCAACGTGGCGGAGTAGTTGCTTGGGTATTTTCAGCCATATTTATAGAGATTACTCTTATATTTATATTTTACCTCAAAAGAGATTTTTCGCCAAATAGGCTGCTACGGTAGCGGCCGTTTCCGCGCGCAGTATCGATTGTCCTAGATTTATGAATTCGGCATTTGCTTCTTTGGACATTTCGATCTCTTTCTCTGTCCAGCCGCCCTCTGGTCCTACAAATAAAGAAATAGTTGGATCTTTTATTTTTACCTTTTTGATACTTTCACCATCCAGATCAAAAAATATGGCTGTACCTTTTTTATTTTTCAAAGCATCTTTGAGAGTTTGTACCGGCAAGAGTTGGGGCAAAAATAAACTCTGACTTTGCTCCGCCGCTTCCTTGATAATTTTTTGCCAACGTTTTTCGTTCATTCCCATCTTGATAGTCCGCTCTGAAATTATTGGAATAATTTCACTCACCCCTACTTCAGTCGCTTTTTGTAGTAGCCACTCAAAACTATCGCGCTTGAGTAGTGCCACATATAAAACTATTTTTTTATTATTTTCCGGATTCGGCAAAAAAGTTTTTACTGCGAAATTTATTTCTTTTTTATCCATTTTTTCAATTTCCGCTATCGCCGCTTTGCCCAAGCCATCGCCCAGCACCACTTCTTCTTTTTCTTTTAATTTTAAAACATCTTTAATCTGATGAATAATTTCAGTATCCACGCAATCTAGTTTCTTTAAAGTCAAATTAAAATTACCAATAAAATAATGGCGCTTTAACATATTATTTTAATTTATCGTATAATTCAAAAGTTTTTTTCATCAATCTTTCCAACACTTCTTGAGTCTTTGGATCAATAAATTTTCCTTGCTCATCAAAAGCTTTATCGGCGAAACGAACAAATAATTCTGGGCTAGGAATGAGTCGCACGCTCAGAGCTCCCAAAATTTCACGTAGATGCGCCTGACCGCGCACTGTACCAAAAGCACCATCGGATGCGCCCATGATAGCGGCCGTTTTCTGATCCAAAGATTTTTTTCCTCGCGACAACCAATCAATCGCATTTTTTAAGGCTCCGGAAACAGAATGATTATATTCAGGAGAAACAAATAAAATAATATCCGATTGCTCCACCATGCTTTTAAACTCCATTACATTTTCCGGCATACCGACATCTTCGATATCCTGATCATAAATTGGCAGATTCAAAACTTTTAAATCTGCATTCTGCACTTGAGCTCCCAAATTTTCAGCTACGCTGGCGGCGATTTTTAATAATTTACGATTGTAAGAACCGGCACGCAAACTACCGCAAATAGTAAGGACTTTCATAAAAAATATATTAAAGTTTAATTTTGCGCTGGGCCCGATTAAAGGTAATGGCGAAACGATGGGCCTCATCGCGCACTTTGATAAGCAATTGTTTGTTATTTCGAACCCACTCTTTCATTATATCATCTGCGCGCAAAACAAAAAAATCATTGCGCTTACGCTCTGCTCCTTTGGCGATTCCTACAATCACAGTATGAACACCAAAACTATCCAAGACTTTTTTGGTTCGATTTACCTGCGGCAAACCACCGTCAATCAGAAAAACATGCGGCATCGCCCACTCACTATGTTTGAGTCGGCGCTCTACCACTTCGGCCAAGCAATCCACATCGCTTTGACCAACCACAGTCTTAATTTTAAATTTACGATATTCAGATTTTACCGGTCCCGCTTCATCAAATACC
>JAPLWP010000010.1 GCA_026396535.1 Candidatus Magasanikiibacteriota bacterium
ACCAAATTGCGTCATTATTATTGAGATAATAATGAGTAAATCCATCAACATTACTAGTATTCGGCACCCATTTAGCCGGAATAAAATCTGGAGATAAGAAACCAGCGGAAAATTGAGAACTATCTTTTCCAGACCAGCTGACTACGACACGCAAATCATTTGGACGAGCTGCTGCCGTATCCACAGTGCTTTTTACTTCATTTTGAGGAATTACTGGTGATAAAAATAGATTATAACTATCCGGTGTAGTGATTCCAAAAACTGGAAAATCAATCATGTGTTCATTTGACCAATCGGCATTTAAAGCCATTCGATAATAACGCGATTGATTCTTATCTGAACACATTGGATTAGCTTCGATAGTGGCGTCAGTTGAATCGGAACCATTAGTTGGGTGTAATTTATAGGAGAAGAAACCATTGCCACTTCCATAACTATCATGAGCTACTTTATAGGCACCATTACTTGACGCTGGAGCCGGTGAATTTTTCTGTGGATATAATAAATCAATATATCCCAAATGTCCTCCTGGAACTTCAGCAGCTGACTGGGCCATTAGAGTATTATTATTTGTTGGATCCAAGACATTAATAATTGCACCGGAGACCACCACTCCTTTATCATTCAAACCACAAGATACACAGCTGTCCTGCACTGGAGCATTAGAACCAATGCCACAATTCACAGCACAAGATTTAGTTCCGACTTTACCAATTAAATTATTTTCGACATTTGGCGTTCCTTTCAAAAATTCACTGTACCAGTAAGAACTACTTGAATTTAAGGTGATATTATATTCTTGGTCACAAGAAAAAACCACATATCCATTTAATTGATCAGAAAAAGATCCGGTACTTAAACCACCAGGTCCTGTGCCAGAACTAGTTGCTGAAGAAAGTAGAATGGTCTTGCCACTGCCAAAAAAATTAGGAATAGCTTCACACTTTTCTCCACTATTTTTATTCAGTATATAATCACCGCAATATCCACTGGCATTTACAGTAACCACATTTTTACAATCAGCGGCACAATAAGTACAAGATTTATTATATCCGGAAGTACAGACAATACCGTTCTGAGATCCTTTATCACAGACTTCACCTTGGTCTACAATACTATTTCCACAATTTCCGGCTACAGCTACTTCTTGTGGTGCACTACTCAACTGACACAAATTATTGGAATTATTATATAAATCCTGAATTTCACCTGTGGAAAGAGCACGGCCATAAAGATGAAAATCGTCTAATTTACCTTTAAAGTAGTCATCATCGCCACGACCAATCCAGAGTGGATAATTATGATCTGCCTTTATACCCACATTACCGTTGGCAAAAGTGGTACCATTTAAATTTCCAGAATTCATCAATTTTCCATCTACATAATATCTAGTTTCGCGAGCCGCATTAACTGTAACAGCAATAAAATGCCACTCTCCAGCTGAAATTTTCGGATCCACACCACTAATGCCCAAAATTACAGTATCATTTGCTTTAACATTTGGTGGCGTTCCAGTAGTGAGATGAGCTTCGTCAGCATAGTACGAAGAATACATATGCAGAGTATCTATCGTACCGGAAGGAGTTTTGTAGAAATAGAAATTATAATCGCGATTATGGTCGTGATTCCTGTTATCACTGTGGTTGGACTTTGTGAAGATAGGATTCCAACCAGCCGGTGCATTAGAATCAATATTAATCCAAGTAGCGAAAGTTAATTCATTTACATTGAAGTTTGGCTTACTATCCACTACAAAATAATTACTAGTGCCATTGAAAGACATAGCTAGTTTTTTGGCATCATTGGTAGAAGCTACCGTAGCAGGACAGCCCTGACTAGCATCACCAGTACAATATGCTTTAAAATCAGCCAGGTTGTTGCCCGTACTGGAAGCGGAATTTGGAATATAACTTTTTCCAGCTGGCACAGAAGCACTGTTGCTTACCCAAACATCATCAAATTTGTAATATACGGTAGCCAAATTATTCTTCCACCTGCAATCAGTACCACAAATTCTATTACCGCTTACTCCACTAAGGGAGCAACCGACAGATCCGTCACATTCTTCACCAAACTGAGTATCTACGATACCGTCACCACAATATGGGCCATAATTCTGACAAGTAGAATTACAGGAAGCAATTTTGGTAATGGCATATTTATTATTATTCAACGTAAGAGTTTCACATTTACCGTTGGTACTAGCAAAGGCTGAATTAGCAGTGAGATTACAATCAGCATCAGTGGAGCACACTGACAAACTGCGGAAACCACTAACACACCAACCAAGATAACCATTGGCTTTAGTATCGCATACTTCATTATTTTGATCTACATTACCATCGCCACAGGTAGAGGTAAAACCACTACAGGTATTATTACAGTGACCATATTTACCATTTAGAGCCCCATCATCACAAGCTTCACCTATTTCCACTAAACCATTATTACATTTGGATAATTTAGCCCCACAGGTGGTGGAAGTAGCGTTGGATTGCCACTGGCAGCTATTGGTACAAATATCGCCGTGTAAAATTGTGCTAGAAACCACGCCCTGTACATTACATTCAGCCAGATTCCATTTCACTCCGCCCGGCGGATCACAAGCTTCGTCTTTACCTACTTTTCCATCTCCACAAGTACCTGCATTTAAACTGGAAATTTCTTGAGTTTGATTACAAATACCAGTATTACTATTTAGATCAAATTTGGAAGCATTGCCAGCTGGAATAAAATCATTAAATAAATTTGTTTTGTTTAAAATATTTAAACCTTGATTATTTAATCCGATTATTTCCCAATTTAATTTGATCTTATAATTATTAGCGCCAGGGACAGTGGAAGAAGTGGAAGTAGCAATATATCGATAAGCCAAAGAACTTGGTGAGCAAGCAAAACTAAAGCGCTGATTTTCCGTGCTCCACCCAGTATTTGGATCATGCAATACACATTTTTGATTTGCTGGAGTTTGGGCAACACAATCAGTATCAGTAGTACAAAATACTCCAGTAGAAGAAGCACAGGTACCCCCTACTCCCAATTTATTTACAGGATCAAGCGGCAAAGAAGTACCGACAGCATTGCCGAGCACCGACCAAGATGGCCAAGTACTGATAGTCTGTCCACTGAGATAGGTGCCGGCTTTGAGATCCGGATAAGTGTTGTTATGTTTAGCGCCATAGGTCTCAAGAGCGTCAAAAATCTGACCCATATTCTGCAATCTTGCAAAATCACGCTGTAGTTTGGATTTTTGGGCGGAACAAACTTGACCGGTTGGACAATCAAAATCACCGTTACAAGCATCCGAACTTTCAGTTGGTCCATTTCCTGCTACCACACAACGTTTGTCATTGGTAAGATTCAAATTGAATTTAAGATTCTTCACAACTTGATCAAAAACTTTTCTGGTTTCGTCGCTAGCATTTGCATTTATACTAAACAAATAAGTATTAGTATACAAATTACCGGCATTAGGAGCAGATGGAGAAAAATTTAGAGCATTAACATAAATATTATTACCATCGGTCACCGCATCATATCCATCCACATGAATATCTTGTAGACCAGCTTGCGACACAAATCCTTGACCACCGGATTTTTTATCTAGCTCAAACCATTCGCGAGCACTAAGGTGATTTGGATTGGATAAAATTTGCACACCAATAGCATCACCGTTTTTATTATTGGTAAAGAAGAAACGTTTGAGAGCGTTGAATGGCTTGGCCAACAACTGAACACCGTCCTTATTAGCAGAAATACATTTTGAAATCGGCGAATCAGAAATTTCAGTTAGTGCTTTACATCCAAAACCAGAATTAGGTTTTTGATTTGGTAAATTCTGTGACCAAACCTGAACCAAAGGATCGCTCATGAATTTAGTCTGACAATCCGTGAAAGCATCACAGGATAAAAACTGACCGGCCTTCTGATAACAGAAATAAGCAAATTGATCATTGGAGGCAGTGCCGCTACAACAGATGCCAGATTTAGTGGAAGACGCAGTAAATGTATTCACACCATCACTGACAATTTTAGCCATGCCACAATCACTATCCACACTACAATCTTTATTAAGATCATTAGCACAAACTTTTACGGCCATCTGCACTGTAGAAGATACAAAACTACCACTACCTAAAGTAGTAGACGCTACCTGCACCGCTGGTTTCAAATAAGGCAAGTCATCAACTACACTACCTGACGCACCACTATCCGCACAATAATAAGTACTGAAATTAAAATAACCAGCACTCACCACTTGTGAAGGAGGAATAGAGGTATTATCAAAAATATTTTGAGTTATATTATAGTTATCATTATTCCCTGCTTTGTCTTCATATGGAAAAATATCGAATGGTCCTGTATTACCTATTTTTTGTTTGAGCGGAGGCCATGGATTTTCACATAAAAATACAATAATACGAGAACGTCCCGTGCCTACCAAGCCGGTTTGTTTGGTAAATTTATTATCGGTAATATGAGCGCTAGTAAAAATATCTAATTCACCATTTCTATTTTGAGAAGTAATAGTATCGATACTACCAGTAGTGCTTGCCAGAGTTACAAAATTATTAATTTTTGGCCCCCAACTATAGTCCCAAGCATAGCCCGGCACTGATACAATCAATTGGTCATTTTCAGCATGAGCTTGGGCGGTCAAAGTAGTGCTAGCGTTGGCGGTATTAAAATTATAATGATCTGGATTTACAGTCACGGAAGAAACTTCACAAATATTTTGACCGGTGACAAACTGCCATCCCAAGGGTTTGCCATTGGCACCATTTCTAATTTTCACTCCGTTAATATCTTTAATTCCTGTCTTCAGTACAACAGCGTACTGAGTACCCGAAGCTAAAGCTTGTTTTAATTGCAAAATAATTTTTGAACCACCATTACCATCCGGCACTACAGCTGGTGTAGCCAAATCACTTCCCGCGCACCATACGCTGGCTTGAGCCACTTTATTGCCAAAAATATTTTTTACGGTAGCTACTACTTTATACCAAACTTTTTGATACCAGGCCAAATTTTGATAATTGGTAGAAGCGGCAATAAGATCATTACTTACCATTTCTGTACCGCTAGCACAAACATTCGCCTTGTCATTAAGTTTGGCTAATAATAAATTACCAGGCAAAGTATTAATATCAATCACACTATCAAAATCAGCTTCAATATAAGTGTTCATACAAATATTGTTAGCCACATTGGCAGTGCTGCCCGGATATACCTTTGTAAGTTCTGGACGAGCGTAACAACAAGAATTATCACCCACACCACGATTCGGATCACCATATTTATTAGCACATTCATCATCGGTTTGCCACCCACACTCTACTTGATATTTACCTACACCGGATTTATTATTTGTGGTACCGGTAATATTACTAGATTGTACCGGAGGCACGCCACTTGGCTGTCCACCGCCTTGGCCGATTGCAAGAACCCAAGGATTAACCAAATTCTTTATAGTACCTACAAAATTAGCTTCATTGTCACACTGCGCATCTTCACCAGCTCCGACCACACCATCTCCACATATAGAAGGTATAGGATAAGTCAAAGCCGAGCCTTGTTTTTGACCATCAGCGCTACATCCCACATCACCAGCATTACAACGCACCAATTTCAGACAACTATTATTACAATCATTAGCGTGGTTACCATTTCCAATATCACAACCTGGATCTTCGTTATAGTCCTCTACCCCATCCCCACAGCGACTAAAGGCTTTAGCACAAGCTTGATTAAATTGATCAGCAGAAAAACCACCTTTATCATTTTTGTGATCTTTACACCAAGCCGAAGACAAAGGAGTGCCTGAATGCAAACAAGTAGGACCACAAAACATCGCGGAGCTAGTCACAGTAGAAGAAGGGGCAATACCCAAGTCACAATCTTCGTCTATACCAAGCATTCCATTGCCACAAATCGAAGCATTTACATCTTGAGAATTTGAACTAGCTTGCGAACCTTTTTTAGTTTTTATTAAATTTAAACAATTTAAACTACAGTTGGTAGCGGCATTTGGAGCAATACAATCTTCACCTGCTTCTAAAACATCATTTCCACAAACTGGGTAATTAACCGCCACGCTGCCAGCAGAAATATTACTACCAGTGAGCAAACAATTGTTGGTGCAGTAAGGATTTCGTCCTTTAGAAGTAAAAGTTTGAACCGTAGCTACCTCCAAATTACCCGAAGCCCAATTCCAATTGTATATGGAAGGATTTAATTTTTGACCAGCCAAACTACAGGCGTCCGGAGCGGAGTAAGGCTGAGCACTGAAAATAGCGCGATCATTTAATTTTTGAGCAGTAAATATTTTCGGACTTACTTCTACTCTATCTATAGCACAAGCTTCTTTTTTTGTTCTAAAACGCCAAGAAAATTCTTGACTAAACGGCTTGGAATAACTGGCCGGCAAACCAGCACTAGCCAAAGACCAAAGCTGAGCGCCACTATTGATATCTGGGGAAGAGCTGGCTGAAAGTACTACCTTATACAGAGCATTAGGAAATAAATTCTGACCATTAACATTATTAAATATTTTTACCCAACGACGGCCGGTAGAAGGAACAACATCGATAGCTGCGCTATTCGCTATTTCTTGAGTAGACAAACAGTTTTCATCATTACATTTATAAAGCTTAACAGCGCTACTTAAATTTTTATCAGACATGCTCACATTGAATGTGGCGGAAACTAGAGCACCTGTACAAGCTTCCAAACATTTTGGCTCATAGTCTACCACTTGAGGATTGGACAAATCTATTGTCAAAGTGCTAGTGCCAGTTTTGGAAGTCACCACTCCGTTAGTTGTCGTGGCAGCTGCCGCATTGATACTTACACTGTTATTTGGCAATCCGATACCTACTGTATTAGCCTCCGCACCAAACTGAGCCAAACGATTACTTGGACCAAACGTACTGAGACGCTTTACATAATTAGTGCTGACAGGACTCCAAGTCCAATCAAAACCATTTACGTTCATCATAATACAGCGTTGTGTACTTAAGCCATTGCCGGAATAAGTCACGTCATAAGCATCGCCACCAACGGTGTGATATCTAATTGGCTCTTCCAAAACATCTGTCCAAAATTGACTAGGAGTCACAACAACTTCTTTTAATTTACAATCCCCTTCTCCAGCACGAAAAGCAAAACAATAAGCTGTACCATCACCGCAAGGTTTGGTTGCCGCCAAATTAAATTGAACATTCTGATTATATTTATTTTTTGACACCACTGACTTGATGCCGGAATTTAAAATAATCTGATACCATGTATTAGCTGTCCATTTCGCATTATTTTTTAAAGCAATGCTTAGATAAGTATGACTGACATTATTAGAATTATTACTTGAAATTTTCAAAGTATAGCTAGTAGGATCAATGAGATTATCATCAACCAAGACAGGTCCCACACATTGATTGCCGTTTATAGAAGTACAGGTATAGAGTTTTACCGTGCTGGCGTTTACTGTAGTTTGATCAAGCGTCGTGCTAAATTCAACTGTCGCGACGGCCGTCTGACAAACATTGCTAGCATCTACAGATCCATTGGTATTCCACATAGTGGACGGAGAAGGTGACGGAATTGTTACGCCGGCTTCAGTATCTACGTTACAACGCTCTACCACTTCTGGAACCGGAGAAATACCACCGGTTGAAAATAGCCAGACATAGCCGGCACTGCGCTTAGTACCAGAACAAGTGTCTGTATTTGGAATACACATGCCACTTTGATTTCCAGTAGCACAACACTGCTCATTGCCGTTGGCACAAGTGTTGTTATTTTTTGTACAATCAAAAACTGAAAACTGGGCGGTGTTGCTTTGTTTATCATTTAAAGCGGTAACTAAAAATGGACCAGAGATTACGGCTGCGCCCGGCTGAGTAGTAATATGATTATTGGTATCCAAAGTTACAACAGCGGAAGCGAGGGTATTCAACACTCCACTTTTAGCGCCGACTTTCCAAAAATAAGCCGCATTAACATTTCCTAAATTATCGCCATAAATATTTAAAGTAGTCGAACCGGTAAATGGCACCGGACCTGACGCTGGATCAATACTACAAATACCCGGCTTAGCAGGGCCAGCCACAGTATGAATAACAAAATTATTATCCAAAGGACTGAAGCTAGGATTAGCAGGATTATCAAATAATTTTACTCTTACTGAAAAATCAGAATTCAATTCAATGGTATCTGGAATTTTTACGATAATTTGACCATCATTCCAGGTAAAATTTTTACAAGCCGCAGGAAAATTAAAGTCACCGCTAATATTCCCGTTATTATTGTCGGCATCCTTATTAAATATCACATCGCCAACTTTTGAGCCAAAATTCTTACCATAAATTACCAAATAATCGCCGCGTGAAGTAGAAGAAGTACTCAAGCCAATAATAATTGGCCCATTTGGATTTGATCCAGAAATTGTAAATTTAATTCCATTGCTAAATTGGCCATTCTTTTTTGCCTGAACGGTAAAATAGCCATTACCCAAACCAACTGGAGCAAAACTGCCAATTAAATTTTCCGACCAACCGCTTATTTTAGTATTAGCATCCTGGAAAAATAAACCATCCGTGCTTAAATTTAAATCAGTTAATTTACCAAAACCTTTACCACCTACATCAAAAGATTGACCATCATAACCGGAAGACGGATTAATACTACAGATGCCAGGATGAGAAACAGTAGTTAGGGTAAAGGCGCTCTGAGCACCCCAACTATCGCCGGTGGTATCGGCGCCATTTACTCCACCCAACTCTGTAACTACTTTGATAGGACCGCTTGGACTGATAGAAGGCGGCACAGAAATTATAATTTGATTATCGGTCCAATATTTAAAATTAGCTCCACAATTTACCGGTGTAGCTTCGATCCAGTTATTGCCCGTAGAGGTAGAAAAATAAACATGACCTGGATTTTGTCCAAAATATTTACCAAAAACAGAAACATAATCTCCTACTGCCCCACTATCAAGAGAGAAATAATCAATTTTTGTTTTGTTGATACACACGCCACTTGGTTGACCCTGGGCTATTTCACAATAGCCGCTAGAACAATCGCTGTTCTGCTTACAAATATCTCCAGCACAGGATCCACATTCACCACCACAATCGCCGACTGGAACAGGGAAAGAAAATTTCTCTCCGGTATCTGAGTCAATCTTATCACCGGTAACAAAATTCACATCACTACAATTGTAAATTCCACTACAGGTCAAACTCTGAGTGCCCGATTTTGTTTTGATATTGGATGAATTAGAAACTACAATTTTATAACTAGTCTTTGGTTCAAAACAATAATAATTTCCATTTGCTACGCATTTAGTAGGAGAAGTAAAATATACTTGGCGATAATTACCATTTTGGTAGTGCCAAGTACCGTCTAATACCCCACTGGTTAGATTATTAATAACTTGAATATTATCAGGATGACCATTAGAGCCAGTGTGGTTTAAAGATTCTAAATCTACATCTTTATTGAAAACCATCAGAGGATAATAATTGGCCACACACACGTCTCCACCGGATGGTTTTTGACTAATATGAAAAGATTCACCAACCGAACAATCCACTCCTGGAGGGCAATCGCCACAAGGCGGACAATCACTACCACAACTAGGCCCACCATTATTAACCTGGATTTGGCATTTTGGATCCACTCCTCCATTGTAGCCGGTAGCTTCTACCAATTTTGTCATCACAAATGCCACGATAGAATAGGCAGACAAAATAATCGCCAAACCAATCACAGCATTAAGTAAAATTTTCTTAGCGGTACCTATCTGCTCTTCATTACCCCCGGACGTCATCCATTCATAGCCAGCATACAGCATTAGGGACACTGCCAAAATACCAAGAAGACCTAAAGCTGACTTAATTATATTAGCAATAATAATACGAATATCGGCATGACCAAGCCCGGTAGCATCCAATGGCTGCAAACCCAAATCAAGACTGCTGGTAGCGGCATGTGCAGCAGAAGAATAAAACAAACCGACAGAAAATATTATTGCTGCCGATATGAACAATAATTTTTTAAAATTAATTTTCATTTTTTAATTGTTAATCAATTGCTTGTTATTCTTAATCCAATTTATACAAGAATTTTGTGTAAAATTTTGACCGACAGACACAGCTCCATCACAACAAAAATCTTTTGCGCCCGGCACAACACTACAACATTTACTATTAGGATTAGATGAATCACAAATTGGAGAAACAAGCGTAGACGACACTGCAGGACTAATATCTGGACCCAGTCCAGGATAAAAACAATTAAAATGAACATCTTCCACCAACGAACTTACCGCTGGCATATAAAATTCATTATCCAAAAATGTACCGTGCTGCATAGTCACTGCCTGATAATCCAAGCCGACTGAAGGCAAATGCCAGAGCGGTATCCAAGGAACATTACCTACCGTAGTGGTTGGAAATTCTGCGAGTTCGATGGAATATAGAGACCCCACGCGCATTTGTTTGCTAAATACCATTTTCCAAGGCTGATCTTTTGCAATATAATCAGAATCCACAGCCGGAGTAATACTAGTAAGATACGGAGCGGTAATATCAATATCGCTATTAATTTTAAAATTCCAATAATAGTTATCCGGCACCAAGCCATTATCAAATACCGGTAAAGTAGTGGTGGCAGTTTGGGCTGAACCATTTTTATTACCATCCAAAGCGTTGCTAGCCATATCAGCAATACCGGTAAAAGGCTGGGATTGAAAAGTATTCGCCAAGGTCTTGGCAGCTTTGAGCATCAAAATATAATCGTCTTGATTTAAACAAAATATATCTTCTCCACAAGCATTTACTCCACATTTGAGCGACGGAGTAAATTCTAAAGTTTTATAATTATTTACCAAACTAAAAGTACCAGCCGGTAAAATATTGGCTAAATTTTTTAAATAGATATATCGATCAGCACCTGCACCTGGAGCTTCATAATAATTTTTTGCAACAAAACTAGAAGTGGTAAAACTGCCCTGCAATCCAGTAGGATCGATTGGTTCAGAAAAAGTAACTTGAATTACGGAATTTCTAGCTTCGCCTTTTGGATTATTGGCCACACTATTTGGAAACACACCCTCCACGGTAGGTGGCGTAAGATCCAAAGCGTTATTACAAATAAATTGCCAAGAATAAAAATCATTACCATTTTGTTGTTTATCAAATATGGACGGATAATTATTTTCCGCATTATCTTCTTCGATTTTTTTACCTAAAGTTACTGTATACCCCACCGAATCAGTATCACTACCCAAATAACCACCGGCAGAAACTGAAGCATTAGTAATTGGTTTCAATACCAAAGTAAAATGTCCTTGAATATTATTGGAAGTACTAATAGACGACAACACTACCAACCCAACAATGGATTGATTATTATCGGTACGTTTAACATTGATAAAATCGTCTGAAGTGGAAGTGGTGATAGCGTGATCACAATCAGTATTCCAATTAAATGTGGCTTTATCAGTATTGATACAATCGCCAAAAGTTTTATTATTATTAGTATCAACTACAAAGCTAGGCAGATAAACTGGTTTATTAAAAGTAATAACAATTTTGGTATTGCGTGGCACATCTTTTTGATCACGAGCAGGATAATGATCTCTGATAACTTTTCCCAACGCTCCACTACCGGCAAAATTATAATTTTCACTAGGAGCGGTGTTGGTAGTACTACTACCACCGACATCATTTACTCCGAGCATCTTCATAATGAAGGCCACGATAGAATATGCGGACAAAATAATCGCCAAACCAATCACGGCATTACGAATAATACTTTTGGCTTGAGCAATCTGCTCCTCATTACCACCAGCAGTCATCCAAAGATAACCGGCGTATAACATGAGACAAACTAAAACAATCCCAATTAAGCCCAAAGCTGCGCGAATAATGTTGGCAATAATAATACGAATATCAAAATTGGCCAAACCTAAAGGTTGCTGTATTACTTGCAAACCTTCAGTCACGGTATTTTGGGCTAAAGCGGTATTGAAAGACAAAAAAACCGCCACTAAAATTGCCCCCAATATAGTGACGGTCTTTAAATTATTGTATTTATTTTTTACGATCCATTGAAGCATGGGACAATGGAACAAAATTATAAATTATCTCTTCTTAGTTTCTTCTGGCAAACGACCAATTTTTTTAAGGTATTCCATTTTTCCAGCAACCTTAAGACTGTGCAAAGCACTTTTGCGACGCATGTTACGACTCTTATCTTTGTCGTGATAGCGGATTTTCTTTACCTGTAAAATCTTACCTGACTGCTGCCAACGTTTTTTGACGCGGCGCATATCTGACTTTTCAAGGATGTCTTGAAAAAATTAAAAGCAATTTTTACACCGGCGCCACGCAATTGATTAATGAGTTTCAAAGTCACGCGGCGTGCTTCTTCTCCCAATTGTGCTACATATGCATCAGTTGGAACTTTTGGCAATTCACGGCTATTTTTTTCATTGTATTGTTTGAGTGCCAAAACTGCACGCTCAAGACCAATTGCCATGCCGGCAGCTGGAGTTGGACGACCGCCCATTTCTTCTACCAGCAAATCATAACGGCCACCACCACCCAAAGCACTTTGAGATCCTTCAATCTCATCGGCTGGATAAATTTCAAATACAGTATTGGTATAATAATTCAAACCGCGCACCAAAGTATGATCCAATTGATATGGAATTTCCAACACATCCAAATATTCCAACACTTTCATGAAATGATTTTTACTTTCAGCGCCAAGCCAGTTAATAATTTGTGGTGCTTCTTCTTTTACAGTCTGACAACCTGGTTCTTTACAATCGAGTAGACGCATTGGATTTTTGGTAATACGCTGACGACATTCTTCGCACAAATAAGAACGCTTGCTGCGGTAATAATTTACCAATTCATTTTTATAATTAGCGCGTTCGGCCAAAGTACCGATACTATTTATTTTTATTTCTACCGGCAAACCCAAATCTTTGAAAAAATCAAACGCCACCAAAATTAATTCAGCATCCATGGCTGGATCAGCAGAACCAAAAGTTTCAAAACCAAACTGGTGGAACTGACGGTAACGACCGGCTTGTGGGCGATCGTGACGGAACATTGGACCCCAGTACCAAAGCTTGGTTGGCTGCGGCATATTCCAAAAACCATGCATAATATAAGCACGTACTACAGACGCAGTCATTTCCGGACGCATAGCTACTTTGGTAGTATCTTTATCTTCAAAAACATACATTTCTTTATCTACCACATCAGTACCTTTGCCAATCCCGCGTATAAATACACCTACTTCTTCAAGAATAGGAGTTTCAATACGACTGAATTGAAAATGTTCCGCTAAATCAGAAACACTCTTATACATCGGCTTCCAATATTTTTCATCTTTAGGCAAAATATCGTGCATGCCGCGTAGCAATCCATAAGTGCGTTTTCCTTTTTCAGCCGAGACATCTTTTTCTTTGGCAGGCTTAGCAGTTTTTACAACTTTTTTCACTTCTGGTTTTTTCATTTTCATTTTTTTATCTTTAGACATATAAAGAAGAATTAATATTTTGGAGCTTCGAAAATTTGAACACGATTGAGTGGCCATCCGCGCAACCAAGTACGACCCACAATCAGACTAGCATCTACTTTTCCAAAACGGCGCGAATCAAAACTGTTTTCTCTGTTATCCCCCATTACAAAATATTGATCTTTGGAAAGTGTAGTGTTTACTTCACCTTCAGTCACAACATTTTTTGGAATATAAATTTCATTGAGTAATAATCCTTCCGGATGTTCACTGTTGTAAATTGTTACTTTATTTTCAGAAATTTTTACACGTTCACCCGGTAAACCAATAATACGTTTAATGAAATACTCTTGTTGATTGTTTGGATATTTAAATACGATAATGTCGCCACGAGTCGGTGCGTGGAGACGATAGCTAAGCTCATCAATAATTAAATATTCATGATCCAAAAAAGTCGGCTCCATGGAGGCGCCTTTGACGTAAAATGGTTTGAATAGATAATAACGCACCAGAGCAATAGTAATACCAGCGAGCAGTGCGACTTTGATAAATTCTAAAAGTGCTAGTCCAGCACCAGCTAGATAGCGACGAAAATAACGTAGTAAATTGGAGAAAAATTGATTGTTTTCTTGTGACATAAATATGTTTAGTAGACGGTATAATACCGTATTTTTTGCCTTTTGGCAAATTTAAAATCCCGACGGAATCGGGATTTTGTGGGCGATTGAGGAATCGAACCTCAGACCTCGTCATTATCAGTGACGCGCTCTAACCATCTGAGCTAATCGCCCTTTTAAAGTAAAAAGACTATAACATTTATTTTGAAAAAAATCAAGGCTTTGGTGGGCGACACAGGATTC
Organism: Candidatus Magasanikiibacteriota bacterium; assembly: GCA_026396535.1. Classification (GTDB taxonomy): domain Bacteria; phylum Patescibacteriota; class Patescibacteriia; order Magasanikbacterales; family GWA2-37-8; genus CAIOJG01. The sequence goes on from JAPLWP010000010.1 coordinate 14,397, forward strand.
GAACCTGTGACCTTTACAATGTCAATGTAACGCTCTAACCAACTGAGCTAGCCGCCCTGAAAACAAAATAATTGTACCAGAACATAAATAAAAAATCAATACCTAGCGTATCAAAAATACCAGCTTTTTAGCTGATTTTATCGATAAAAATTATTTTAAAAATCAAAAAATCAGCTTGGTAGCTGATTTTTACTTGACTTCATAAATGTGACAAAGAACCATATCTATCTTGTTCGCCGATTCTGATCAGAGATCAGGATAAGCTCGACTTGGATTCACATACTTTCGTATGAGTATCTCCAGAAAGGAGGTGATCCATCCCCAGCTTCCGCTAGGGATGCCTTGTTACGACTTCACCCTAGTCATTGACCCTGCCTTCGTCCCATAAAATGGGCCTACGAGCATTGCCAACTCCCGTGGTGTGACGGGCGGTGAGTACAAGACCCGAGAACGTATTCAACGCCCCGTGGCTGATAGGCGTTTACTAGCGATTCCGACCTCATGCAGGCGAGTTGCAGCCTGCAATCTGAACTGGGGCCGGTTTTGTGGGATTAGCTCCATCTCGCGATTTCGCAACCCGTTGTACCGGCCATTGTATTATGTGTGTAGCCCTAGACGTAAGAGCCATGCTGATTTGACGTCGTCCACTCCTTCCTCCCCACACTTTAAACACAAAATATTTATGTTTACAGTGCGGGGCGGTCCCTTGTGTACATTTAACACAAGGCGTGGGTTGCGCTCGTTTCCCAACTTAATGGTACACCTCACGGCACGAGCTGACGGCAACCATGCAGCACCTATCTAGCACCCTCGAAGGCTATGTCCATTTCTGGTCATATGCAGCTAGTAGTTGAGCCTAGGTAAGGTTCCCCGTTTGTTATCGAATTAAACCACATAATCCACCGCTTGTGCGGGTCCCCGTCTATTCCTTTGAGTTTTAATCTTGCGATCGTACTCCCCAGGCGGTATACTTAACGCGTTAGCTATTTTAAACGGCACTGACAGGGTCGATACTGCCAATACCTAGTATACATCGTTTAGGGCGTGGACTACCAGGGTATCTAATCCTGTTTGCTCCCCACGCTTTCGTCCATGAGTGTCAGTAATGTTCCAGTAAGCTGCCTTCGCATTTGGTATTCTTCTCGATATCAACGCTTATTACGACTACACCGAGAATTCTGCTTACCTCTCCCATACTCTAGTCTGACAGTTTCAAAGGCAATCTTCACGTTAAGCGCGAAGTTTTAACCCCTGACTTATCAAACAACCTGCGGACGCTTTACGCCCAATAATTCCGGATAACGCTTGAGGTCTCTGTATTACCGCTGCTGCTGGCACAGAGTTAGCAACCTCTTATTCGTGTGGTACCGTCACAAATTCTTCCCACATAAAAGTAGTTTACGATCCGAAGACCTTCATCCTACACGCGGCGTCGCTCCTTCAGACTTTCGTCCATTGAGGAATATTCTTGACTGCAGCCATCCGTAGATGTCTGGGCAGTATCTCAGTCCCAGTGAGGCAGGTCACGCTCTCACGCCTGCTAATGATCGTAGCCTTGGTGGGCTTTTACTCCGCCAACTAGCTAATCATACATAGGCCCCTCTTGAAGCGATAAATCTTTAAATTCGAATTACTTAAGTCCCCGCATTACCATCGAGTATTAATTCTCCTTTCGGAGAGCTATCCCCGTCTTCAAGGTAGGTTACCAGTGTGTTACTCACCCGTTTGCCACTCGTAACTCTCTAACACTCTTGTGATAACTTTTTATCACCAAAGTGTTAGAGAGCACGTCGTTCGACTTGCATGCCTTAAACACGCCGCCAGCGTTCATCCTGAGCTAGGATCAAACTCTTAAAAAAAGAGAATGATAAGCTCGGAAAAAATTCCGAACTATTATTTGTTTTGTTGTTGAATAGACAGATTTTTAAATATATAAATTTTACTTTATATACTTATGGTCTTTGTCACATTTATGTTGTCAAGGTTCGTTCTTTCTTTCGAAGCTTTAGATGAAGCTTCGTTGCAGAAAGAAAAAAGAGGAAGCCAAGCTGACTTACTCTTTTCTCTTTCCAGTATCGTCCGAAATTTTCGGCAGACTTAGAAAAATGATTTGGTTTTGAGGTACAATCTGATGGTTGGTTTTTTCAAAAGCTTTTACATAATAGCATAAGGTAAAAAGCCTGTCAAGGGCGTAAAAACGGCTGAGTTGTGGATAATTAGCGACTTTGATCTTTGCGCCAATCCCCTATTTTTTTATGGTCTCCAGAAAGCAGAATTTTGGGCACTTTTAGGCCCATAAAATTTTCCGGACGGGTATATTGCGGATATTCTACAATATCATTTTCAAAAGTTTCTTCTTTGAGTGATTCGAAATTCCCTAAAACTCCTGGCAATAAACGAGCTACTGCTTCGGTAATGATCATAGCTGGCAATTCGCCCCCTGCCAACACATAATCCCCGACAGACACACGATCATCGACAAATTTATATACACGCTCATCAAAGCCTTCGTAGCGGCCACTGATAATCACCAAATTATCTAGTTTAGAAAATTGTTTGGCCATAGTTTGGTCAAACTTTTTTCCATCCGGATCCATGATAATTATTTTCGTTTTTGATTCTTTTATTTTTTTACCATTTTTTACTAATCCGATATTTTCCAGACAACGATAAATCGGCTCTACCTGGAGCACCATACCAGCTCCACCGCCAAATGGTTTGTCATCGACAGTATGATGTTTATTGATAGAAAAATCACGAAAATTATGGGCCTCCACACTGATCAATTCTTTGCTCTGCGCGCGACCCAAAATACTATCTTGGCAGTAGTTATAAATCAGATCTGGGAAAATTGTGAGGATGCTAAATTTCATAATTTCTAAGGTTGAGACAAAAGAGAAAATTAATTTTCTATTTTGCGAGACCTGACGAAATTAGATGGCCTCGCAGAGGACTCATAATAGGTGGATTATACTCTAAAAACCCTAAAAAAACAAGAATACCGACCAAATGGTCGGTATTCTGTTTATTGAATTTATTCTTATTTCTTTTTAGCTGGAGCTTTTACAGTAGTTTTTACAAGTGGTTTTTTAACTACTGGAGTTGGCTTCTTTACAGTCAGGTCAAAGCTGTTTTCACCTAATAGATTTCCTTTAGAATCCATTACTTTTACCTGAACAGTGTAATTACCTTCAGTTACTTTGCTATTTAGAGAATTTACAGCATTAGATTTGAAGGTTTTTCCTTTGCCAATGGAAGCAGTGCTATTTACTTTGGTTACTACTTTTCCATCTGCGTTCACTACCTGACGCAACACTTTGATCTTCAAAGTTTTATCAGTTTCATTTTTGAAAGTATAGGTATAAGCCACCGAACTGTTTGGAGCGTATACCAATTTCTTTACTGGCAATATTACAACTTTAGAATTTTCATCAGATACTACGAAGTTTGCAGCAGTTGCAGCGGCTACAGGACTTGGATTAGTTACTACCACTGGACTATAACTAGAATCAAGAACAACAGTTACTTTGAAAGTATTACTAACACCACCGGATGAAGAACGAAATTTTACATATACAGTCTTAGTACCAGCACCACCGGAAAGAGTGAAGGATTTTGTTGGTGCATATGACTCCCAGCTAGCACCCACAAACGAAGGATCCTCAGAGATAGCTACCTGAATAGCGTTGCTAGCTGATAAATTCAAAGTGATTGTTTGTGAAGTGGTTTTAGAACCTGTAGAAATTGTAGCTGCCGATATGTCAGAAGAAACGGACGGCACAGAACCACCAACACCAGTACTGCCAGATAAGAAATTGGAACCAGTATATACGGCAGATGCCCCACTACCACTTAAAGCACCATAACCGTTACTATAGGTCAATGTCAAATTGCCATTTCCAGAAACATCGACTTTACTATTTGAAGCAGCGCCACTAGCAATATTGAAAGGAATTGTGCCAGAAAATATACCTGTAGCCACACCAGTTTCAGTTAATGTAACTGATTCCGAATCACTATAAGTAGTCGCGGAAATAGTCGCAGTCTTACTTTCAGCTGAAGCAGCCAATAAATTAGAGGCTAAATCAGTAACCGTGATAGTGATTGTATTTCCAGTACCATTTGAGGAACCGCTGATATAAGAGTTGGTAGTAAAACCGGCAGTAGCAGCTCTTTTAACTACAGCACTATTAACTAAAGTAACTGTACCATTGTTGGTATATGTATCACCAGAGCTAATAAAATTATAATAGACATTAAAGGTGCCACCATTTACAAATGAATTTGTAGAAGTAGCTGGAGAAGACAAATTATATGTGCCGGAACCAAGTGTTAATGTGTAGTAAGTTTCTCCACTAATATTAGCAGCTGTATTTGCATAATAAACATTGGATGTATCAGCATTGAATGTGCCACCATTTTGGAATACCGACCCAGTGTTGGTGTCCAACGTAATAGTATAAGAACCACCGTTTAAAGTTTTACCAGAACTAATTATTAAAGCATTTGTAGAAGTAACATTTCCTATTAAAGTAGCGCTAGCGCTATCAATTTTTAAATTATAGTAAACAGCCGCAGGAACATTAACACTGGCGCCGTTAAATCTAACATTGACACGACCGGTAGTGGTGGCAAGGAAAGCGGCGCTAGTATTACTCAAAGGCGTTCCTGTTCCAGATAATGTCAAATAGTCGCTACCCGGCTGACTCAAAATTGCACTACTAATAGCTAGAGTATTTTGAACTGTGGTAGATCCAGTGATAGTAGAAGAAGCAGTCCCATCTAAAGTTAAATTATAATATGTGGTAGGAGTGATATTGGTGGCAGCACCAGCATATCTTCCTTTAGATGTGCCTGGCACAAATGAACCATTAACAACGAATGGGGTTCCTGTTTTTGTAAGGTTTATAGTATAAGAAGCTGGCGACAAAGTACCATTAATTGTAAATATGTTAGTTGATGTTACATTGCTGGCCAAAGTCGTGGTGGCTATATCAATATTATAAAATGAGGAATTTGATACATTAAATGTTCTCCCGTTACCAGCCATATACAAAGTACCGGTTGATTGTGTAGCAGAACCGCCTCCGTTCAAGTCACCATTCACAGTTATATCTCCATTTATAAGCATGTTGGTACCAGAAATAATCAACTGTGCATAAGTGGTGCTGGCTATATAAGTTCCACCAGAATAAACTACAGTTGATGAATTTGAATTAAAAGTACCATTTATTACTAACGGCGTAACAGCGCCTGGAGCATTACCGGTAACGAAAAATAAAGAAGAAGTAGAAGCGTTTAGACGAGCACCTGGATTTATCGTCACAGAATGTGCTGTGACAGCACCCTGAAAAGTAGTAGTGCCAGTAATAAATAAATCATAAGGCAAAGCAGTACTATTTCCACCCAAAACACCCTGTCCGGTCATAGTAACCGAACCGGAACTTTGAGTAAAACTACCAGCTGAAACATTTAAGTTGCCAGAAACTACCAAATTTTTTGAACCAAGAGATAGGGTGACTGCGCTACCACTTACAGTTAGATTCGTAGACGTAACATCACCGCCAAAAGTAGCAGTACCGCCGGAAGCTGGACCAATAATTAAATTATAGTAAGTGCTAGTTGGAATAATCTGATTAGTTCCGTTAAAAGTGATCGTGCTAGTATTTGTATTTAAAGTACCTGATACAGATAAAGCGCTAGAACCATCGCCATATGTCAAAAAGGTAGTGGCATCGCCACAGTTTAAAGTACCTGCAACAGTAGTAGTAGAGTAAACTGTAAGTGTACGACTACTACCAACCAGAGTAACGGATCCGCCGTTAGCTACCGTGAATTCAGTAACACTAGGATCACCGGCACTAAAAGTGAAATTTTTGCTAGCGCCAGTCATGGTCAAATGTAAATGACCATAACCAACACCAAATTGCATAGACGAAGCGATCGTAATATTTCCACCAACATGCATATTGTAGTTGGTCGTACCGGTTTGACCAGTAAAGTTACCACCATTAACTGTAAAATCGTTTGTGGAGGTAACATCACCATTTAAAGAAACCATTCCGTCCAAAACTAAATTATATACTGTAGTACTACCAGATCCACCTAAATTACTACTACCGGTCATGGTCAAAGTACCACCCGACTGAGTAATAGTACCGCTGTTATTAACAGCACCAGCCGTGTGCAAATTAGAACTACCGAGATCAAAAGTCTTAGAAGCAGCTACTGTAATATCGCCAGTAGATGTAACATTCATAGACAAAGAGGTGTTGCCGTTGATATTTAAAGTGGCAAAAGTGACACTACCTGCACCAGAAATTGTTTTACTTGCACCATTGAAATTTACCGTACCACCAGTTCCGCCATTAAATGTTGTGGTGGCTGCCATATCACCAGACAGATTAAAAGTACCAGCACTCATGTTAACAGTACTACTTACACCAAAAATACCGCCAACATTAATTGTATTGTTAGCGTTTGTTAAATTAAAAGTACCAGCATTTAACGCTAAATTTCCTGTCGTAGTAACCGACACACCACTGGCGAGCGTTAAACTACCAGTAAATGTACCACCTGTTATCAAATCTACGACTGTGGTATTAGTATCAATACTGATAGAGTTTGAGCTAGAAGTGATGCCCACTGAGTCCGCAGAAGTAGGAGCTACTCCTCCTGTCCAGTTTGCTCCGGAAGAAAAGGTGACACCGTCGCCTGCACCATTCCACGATTTAAATGCAGCATTAGCGTGGCCACCAAAAAACATTGATGACAAAAATAATACTGACCCCAGCAGAAGCATTTTAGTTCTACTCGATAGAAAAACTTTCGTATTCATAGAAATTTATTAAATTACTTTTTTATTAAAAAAATTATATACAATTTAATAGTGTCTCCAAATTTAGATACACTACAAATTTATTATACTCTTTTTTTGAATTCCTGGCAAAGGAAAAAAATAATTAAATGTGGATAACCATAAAATTCTTGTAAAAAAACAAAAAAACCGCTCCGACGAATCGAAACGGTTTTTAAATTTTCTTATATTCCCAAATCATCCACGGCGCTAGTGTCAATCATCGGTGTCTCACTTGCACTCTGCATAGGGCGAGGACCGCGACCGCCTACTGGCTCATTGATCTTTAGGTTCACGCGAGCATTGTGCTTGGCGCCTACGATCTTGAGCAAAGTACGGATGGAACGAGCGGTTTGACCGCTGCGACCAATGACGTAGCCCATGTCTGCTGGATCAACATCCAAAGTAATGAGTACGCCGCGTTCATCAATGATGCGGTCTGTCTTTACTTTGTCCGGGTTGTTTACAATCGCCTTTACAAGCGATTCAACAAACATCTGATCTGCTTCCATAGTATTGTCGTTATATTTTTTCATTCAAGCAGGCCTGTCGACGTGTGGAGTGTTCCACCAGCTCTGCGTATCTATAATATCAAAATCCTGAATTTCGGTCAAACTGTTTTACCTGTTTAAGCCTTGGCGGCAGCGGCAGCTTTTTTCTCAGCCAATTTCACAGCGCGACGTTTGCTGATAAATACTGCTTTTTTTGTTTTACCTTTTATCAAACCGGCTTTCAAAAATAAATTGTGCAAAGTTGGAGAAGGTTGAGCGCCTTTGCTGATCCAGAAAGTAATTCTTTCAGCGTTAGCCAAAAGTTGATTTTCTTTCAAATGAGGATTAAAGGTGCCGACTTGTTCCAAATAAGTACCCCAAGTATCCTTGGTCTTTTCGGAAATGATAATACGATATGTGGCAAATTTATTTTTACCAACACGTTGTAAACGAATTGCTAACATAGATTAATTTAATTTTTATAAGAGTTTCTCTCATGACTTGTGAAGATCACGGAGAAGTTAAGAGCTGGCCTACTATACTATATTTAGCTGTTTTTGTCAATATTTTCCTTGTCAGCATACTTCCCCACCTCACCAATATTCACACTAAGCAGCTTGGAGATGCCTTCCCCGCCCATAGTGACACCATATAGAGCGTCAGCGCTATGCATCGTGACACGATTGTGAGTAATCACAATAAATTGAGATTTGGCCGCTAATTCACTCATAATATTAGCAAAACGCAGTGTGTTGGCTTCGTCCAGTGCCGCTTCCACTTCATCCATTACGACGAATGGCGAAGGATTACAATTCAATATCGCGCAGATCAGAGCAATCGAAGTCAGCGTACGTTCACCACCCGACAGAGAACTAATATTTTTTATCTTCTTACCTGGTGGGTTTACGATAATATCAATACCAGTCAAAATTTTATCACGTTTTTTGGAAGTAGTTTTTTCAGTTTCCAAAGATTCTTCCATGCCGGCAATCACATTGCCATTGGCATCCAAATTTTCTTCGCTTTCCGGTTCGCCATAAATTTCTTCTAGCTGCGCTCCCCCGCCATTAAATAATATTTGGAAATAACGATCAAACTCTTTACGGATTTGTTTAAAAGCTTGCGAACGTTTTTTCTTCATAATTTCATCAAGCTCTTCGATCATCTTACTGAGATCTCCCACCGCTTTTCTGAGATCTTCAAGTTGACTCGACAAGAAATCATAACGCTCTTTGGTGGTTTCATATTCTTTTACTACTTCTTCATCAATACCGCCAATCAGACTAAGCTGATATTTAAATTTAGAAATAGAATCCGCTACCAAATCTAATTCATCTTGAGATAAAATAATATTCCAGCGTTCAGAAATAGTAATAAGCGAAGCGCTCAATTCATTGTTGGCTTCGTTATTTAGATCTTCATTTTTAGTTTCAATTTTAGCCAATTGAATCTTGAATTCATTACGGCTGCTCAAAATTCCATTTACTTCAGTCTGTTTTTTCTGCATCACTTCTTGCAGAGCAAACACACGCTGTTTTTTGATTTCTTCCGCGTCATTGAAATTTTTAATTTCTGCAGAAATTTCCAAAATATTTTTTTCGTTGCTTTCAATTTCAGATTTTATTTTATTTCTTTCTACTTCCAATTCTTTCAAATGTTCACCATATTCCTGCGGACTCATGCGAATGAAATTCAATTCTTTTTCCATCTGCACAAATTCCGTAGTCTGAGAATCACGCTGAGTATGTAAAGCTAACAATTGATTTTGAAATTTTTCTTTTTCCATCTGGGCTAACAGCTGATCGGTCTTGGCTTTGTCGAGCTGGACTTCCAAATCACGGAAAATTTGTTCTTGTTTGATTAATTCTTCTTGGTAATTTGAACCGGCGTTGTCCACAAAAGAAGTACT
>JAPLWP010000052.1 GCA_026396535.1 Candidatus Magasanikiibacteriota bacterium
CCAACATAAGCAAAATTTCCAGAAACAACTACTTTGTTAGCCCCCAACAAATAACCTCCACCGCCATTGATATTTGAAAGAAAAGTAGGATTTACCAAACCATCTACCAACAAAGTACCATTATAAAGGTGTAATTTTTCAGATGGAGTCGAGGTGCCAATTCCCACATTTCCTACAAAGCTACTTGTAGCGTTAAAAATATTACTACCGGCAAAAGTTTGATTATTTGCCAAATAAGCCAATGTAGAAGAATCAGATAAATCAGCGCTTGCTATAGTAGATGTAGACCAAGCCCCACCTGTCACTTTTATAAACCCATTCCAACCAGCTGAATTTTGACCCGTACCTCCATATACATTGGAAATAGCATTGCCATTCCATGTTCCGGAAGCAACTGTACCAAAAGAAGAATTACCAGTGACACTTAAATTTCCAAGTACTGACACATCTGTCAGACTAGCTGTGCCAGAAGAAGTAAGATATAAAACACTGCCATTAATAAAATTTAAGTTTGTCCCATTAACATCATTCAAATTTAAAGTTGTCAAAGTAGTGGTAGCCAAAGTTGTAATTCCAGTAGTTGTCAAAACATTCAAGGTTGTATTTCCAGTCGAAGTACCATTGGTCCAAGTCAAACCACTAAAAGCACCGGTCACTGCTGTGACCAACTGCGACCAGAAAGAACCAGTCGTGGTAGCGTTGGTAAAGGTAGCATTAGTTAAAATCGCATTAGAAGAATTTAAATTAGCAATCGTACCAGAAGTCACATTCAGACTGGTAATAGTAGTGGTTGCAAAACCATTTATCCCTGTAAAATTTTGATTACCGGATAATAAAGCTAAAGAAGAAACATCAGATAAATCAGAAGTGCTAATACTGCTAGTCGCCCAAGTGCCACCTGTCACTTTTATAAACCCATTCCAGCCAGATGAGTTTTGTCCGGTACCTCCATATATATTGGAAATAGCATTGCCATTCCATGTTCCGGAAGCAACTGTACCAAACGAAGCATTACCAGTAACACTCAATAGCCCACTTAGTATAGAATTACCGGAAATACTTAAAGAAGTAATGGTGGTGGTCGCCAAAGCTGTATTTCCGGTCGAAGTAACGTTGGTAAGATTAGAATTGGTAACAGTAACACCACTAAAATTAAAATTACCACTACTATCCGCCACGGGAATATAAGCTGCACCTTGTGGGGTCGCGGTAGCGGTCAAACCATTCAAATATTTAGAATTCAAAGCAAACGGTGCCGAAGTGATGCGTTTGCGCGGCGACAAAGTTTCACCGCCAATAGTTACTTCCAAATAAACATTGGCATTATCTCTAAAGATAGTCGGACTCAAAGAGTTGGTACCAGTGTCTCCAAAATTAACAGTAAAAACACCATTACTTACACTGACATTGATAGTAGAAGTAGTTGGTAAAGTACCAGAAGCAGTATATAGAGCCGTACCAGCACTCAATGCATCATACAAAACAAATTTCATCGCCTGAGTAGTGGTAGCCGCCGAGCCGTTTACTAATAATTTCCCCTGATAAGTTACTATATTTGGCGCATCAGCCGCACGCACTAAATTTTTACTAAAAAACATTGCAAAAGAAAAGAAAACCAAAAAGACCGCAGTATACCAAAAATTACGGTTTTGCAGCCTTCTTTTCATTTTTTCTCCCCAATTTTCCATATGAATTTATCCTCTGTATATTATACTCCTTTTTGGGTAAATTTAGAATAAAATTTTAATAAAAAATGTGTATAACTAATCAATCTTTTTCTTCAAGCTCACATCCTGAGCAACAGTGTCAATTTCTTTGCCTTTCAAATCAATAACATCAGTTTTTTGTGGCTGATATCCTTCATGATCATACGAAATATAATACTGATTTTCACCGGCCACAAAATAATATTTTCCATCAGCACTTGTGACCTCGGTAGCGACCAATTTATTAAATTTAGAATCAAACAAACGCGCCACTACATTACTTAGCGGTTTCTTATTGTTTTCATCATATACTATACCCCAACCTTTGGCCGCTGGAGCTTTTGATAGGCGTTTAAATACAAAAGTCATGGCTAAATGAGTGGCCAACAGCAACCACATATACCATTTTGGAGAAATATAAAGAGTAACACCGGTCACAATCAAGCCAAGCCATGAAACTACATTTTGAATACGGCGTAGTGCCTTTATGAGCAATAATTTTCTTGGAGTTTTGATTATTTGTCCCAACGGATCCAAAGGAATATTGGCGGTAATTACGGTACCTTTAGCACTTACAGCAATTTCTTCACCGTGATAGATATCTGATTTCTGTCCATCTACCTGAAAATCTTTCAAGAGCCCCGAAGGGAACAAAAAGTTACCTTTCTTCACTTCCAAACGATATTTCCCAGTATTTACTACAAAGAAATAACGACCATCGCTGCTGGTTACCTTGGTTTGCATTATTTTATTTGTTTGTGCATTAATCAAACGCACCATAGCCAAGTCCACCGGCAATTTACTCAAAGAGTTATATACTGAACCCCACTTTTCTCTCTTTCCTCTGCCCAAAATTAATACTGGTTGTAAAAACAAGAACCTGAGCAACGGCAAAATATCAGCCCACGATACCACCGCCACCGTTCCCACCGCGGCCACACCTACTGCGGTTGGAGCCACCACTGTATTGGCTACTTGTTTTACGGATGGATCGTTGGCTACTTCTTGAGCTACTTTTGCAGCATCGCCGATCTGCTGAACCGCTCTAGCTGTAGAAGCTTTAGTTTTTTGCGCCAAATTTTTGGCAACGTTGGCCACATTTTCACCTATACTAGCATTGGGATCTATTATATCTACC
>JAPLWP010000073.1 GCA_026396535.1 Candidatus Magasanikiibacteriota bacterium
AAATATGTTAATTTTTTTGATCATATATTTTAGTTATCAAGATTTGCGATATCTTGCTGATACTTCTTAGTTAATGCTACCACATTATCGCCGTAAAAGCGAAATTGCGGGTTGGTAGAGCCGGAAAAATAGATCATAGCGGCCCTCCACCAACTATCTTCCGTATCAGCGGCTCCAGCTGATTTTAGCTTGAGTCCAGAAGCAACAAAGGCATCGCGAATATCCCAAGGATTAGCTGGACTTTTGCCCGTCACAGCGGCAACTTTGTCTTTAAAGCCCATCCAGGTGGAAGGGATAAATTGAGCTGGTCCCATTGCTCCACCCCAGCCTACTTGTTTGCCGTTTTTATCCTTCATAGGACAGGATACGGGTGTGGTATCGATATTAAGACCAAGTTCGCTAGTAATTTGTTTGAAGGGCTCCTGGTCGCGAGTAGGTTTCATGATTACTTGCCAGCCTTTTTCTGGCGGATCGTTTTGGCGATTACAGGTGCCGACGTTTTTACCTAAGTTTGATTCTTGGGTTAAGATGGCTAGTACAAAGGCAGTATTAATGCCGGTTAATTTAGTGGCTAGTTTGGCAATATCTACCGCTTGTCCAAAATTTATTTGCTTGCCGGTGTTAAATAATTCATAAATACGATTCCTCAGCTCGGCCGCTAATTTTTTCTTATCAGTCAAGCTGGTATTATAATTGGCTTCCAGCCCTTTAGTTTTTACAAGTAAATCATTTTGTTCGTTAATATTATTTACTAGTTCTTGTTTTTGAATAGTTTTTACTTGTAATAAATTATCCGCATCATTTTTTTGCCCTTCCAGAGCGCCTTTTTTTATGACAATGTCTTGTTTTACTTTTCGCAATTCGTCCACTATATTTTTAAGCCCAATAGAAACGCTCAGATAGTTTTGTGTTTCGGCAAATACACCCGATATACCCTGAATCGAAGCCAAGGAAACCAAAAATTGCGCATCAGATCGATTGGCCACGCGTAACATATCTTCCAGCTGGCTTTTCAAATCCGCCTGATGGAGATCATTTTTTTTGATATCATTTTGAGCGACCGTAATATTGCCCTGGAGTTTGTTTATTTTAAGAACAGTTTGTTTTATTAAGGCGCTTAGCTCATTTTGTTTTAGCTTGAGCTGTTTGATTTTGTTGGCCAAAGTATTTTTTTGGGCAGTGGTAAGCGTGAGTTGTTTTTGTAAACTGCTAATTTCTTGTTCGAGATCTTTGAGCTGTTGTTCTAATTGACTCTGAGTAGGATTGTCGGCAGCAAAAGCTGGTAAACTAAAAGAGAATAATATCACTATCATTATAGATGTCACTATTTTGATAAAAATATTTTTCTTTGTCATTGGAGTTTGTTTACTATGCTTTCGCCCGCGGCATGACCTGTGGCCCAGGCGGCTTGCAAATTAAAACCGCCGGTAAAACCATCAATTGCCAAAATTTCTCCGGCAAAATATAAATTCGGGCAGATTAATGATTCCATCGTGCTTGGATTTACTTCTTCGAGTTTCACTCCTCCGGCCGTCACAAATTCATCCCCCGCTCCTCTGCCTACCGCGTGCACCGGTAGTCGTTTTAATTTTGCAATTACTGCCTGAATTTCTTTCTTACTTATCTCAGCACTCTTTTTTTCTAGACGCAAAGAAAATTCTTTTTCTATTACTTCTATTACTGAGCGTGGCGCGTAGCTATGCAAGATAGTTTTAAAACTTTTTTTCAAATTTTCTTTTATTGTATTTTGAATCTGAATAAATAAGTCGTCGGTTTTAATATCAGGTAACAGATCTATAAAAATTTGAAGAGAATTTTGGGGATTATAATCTTCAAAAGCAATGATAGATGACATCGCAAACACTGCCGGACCACTAATCCCACGGTGGGTAAATAAAAAAGGTCCGGTAAAACTATATTCTTTCTCAAGCTCAGCGGTAATAGTAGCGTGCTCAAATGATACACCGCTCAAAGTAGCTGGCCAGGTTTCGGTAGTAATAAAAGAGTTCAAACTGGCGGCTAAAGGCGTAATATGGTGTCCCAGACTCTCGGCTAGAGTATATCCGTCTCCGGTTGAGCCGGTATGACGATAAGCTTGGCCGCCCAGAGACAAGACTACGATTTCCGCCTCAATTTCCGGCTGATCCTTTATGTGTATTACAAAGCTAGTGTTTGCTGTATTTCGTTCAATTTTTTGCACAGCACAGCGTTTTAAAATATTGGTATTACTGTCGGCAAAAATATTTTCAAAAGCGCGCACTACATCTCGGCCGTCATTGGATATTGGAAAAACTCGAAGATCCTCCTCGCATTTGAGTGGTACGCCGTGGGATTCAAACCAAGTTCGAACATCTTGAGGTGAAAAGCGATGCATACTGGACATTAGAAATTTTTCACCACGCGGATATTTTCTGGTAACAATTTTTAGGTCAGTAATTCCAGTAGTCACATTACAGCGACCACCGCCAGAAATAATCACCTTCTTGCCTAGTCCGTCATTTTTTTCAATTAAAAAAACTTTCGATTCCGGAGATTCTTCGTTGATTGTAGCGGCCGCCATCATGCCAGCTGCTCCGGCGCCAATAATTGCAATACGCATAATTAATCATTTATTCAGATTAAACTATATCATAAAACAGCTCCTCTAACCAGACTATTTGGATTTTTTTCAAAACAAAAAACACTCTGACATAATCAGAGTGTTTTTCTAAAGTTGAAAACTTATTAAGCGCGAGCTACGTTAATAGCGCGTGGGCCTTTTTCAGTTTCTTCTACTTCAAATTCAACCATATCGCCAGTGCGCAATTCGGAGAACTGCACGCCCTGGAGAGCTGTAACGTGGAAGAAAATGTCTTTTTCTCCAGATTCTGGAGTAATGAAGCCAAAGTTCTTGTCGGTTACTAGAGTTTTGATAGATCCTTTCATAGGTCTAAAATTATTTGTAAACTTACATGTTCAGAAATTCGACTACTATTTCCATGTAGAAGACAATTGTACCACAAAATGTGGCATTTGTCAATAGCCGTGATTATTTCTTCTTTTTAGCAGCTACTTTCTTGGCTGGCTTAGCGGCTGCTTCTGGAGCTGGCTTCGCTTTGCTGCCCAAACTTGTTTTTGGAGCTTTTTCTTCAGCAGCTACTGCTTCATTTGGAGCGATAGCGCGAATCAGTCTGTCTAACTTGGAATTCAAGGCTTCAAATTGAGCTTTAAATTGGTCCAAATTTACAGCTGGAGCGGCCATAGGAGCTGGACGACGATCGCCAAAGCTTGGACGGTCAAAGCTGCGAGCTGGACGGGAGAAACTGTCTCTACCACCAAAGCTTGGAGCGGAGTTCTTTTCAGTTTCAAAACAGTTGCTGCAGAAAACTGGACGATCACCGCTTGGTCTGAAAGGAAGTTGAGCATCCTTGCCACATTTGCTGCAAGTAGCTGTAAACATTGGTCGGTCTCCGCCGCGATCACCGCCACGGTCACCACCAAAGCTTCTGCCACCGCCGCCACCAAAACCACGGCCAGCGAAGCTTTTGCCGCCGAAATCTCTGCCACCGCCGCTGCTTGGTCGACTAAAATTTTTCATAATTTGCTTATTTATTTAATTAAAGTATAATAAGAACTCAAGCGTACCACATTTTTCAATAAAAAGCAAGGGTTCGCCTGAAAATTCGTTAAAAAACTAATATAAAAAAATGCGTGTTCCCTACCGAAAACCAGGAATTTTCAGTCAGATGAAACAGGATCCGCTTTTGACCGCCGAAAAATTAGAAGATTTAAAAAAGAAGTTAGAACATTTAAAGGACTCTAAGCCGTTTGCTGCCTCTGAAGTAGCTCGTTTGGCTGAACTAGGTGATTTTTCAGAAAATGTTGAGTATCAGATGGCCAAAGGTCGTCTGCGTGGTATCAATGGAGGTATATTTAATCTTCAAAATCAGATCGATAATGCTGTTTTGATAGAAAATTCAGACGAAGTAGATCAGGTGCGCGTAGGAAATACTGTGACTGTAGAGATGAATGGAAAAACAAAAACATACAAACTGCTCGGGTCGGTAGAATCTGATCCATCCAATGGAGTGATTTCGCACAACTCCCCTGTCGGCATCGCTTTGATGGATAAAAAGGTGGGCGAAGAATTTGAAATAGAGAGAGAAAATGGAAATATAAAATGTAAAATTATTTCTATTACAAATATCTAGACAATATTTTTCCTATTTGATATAATATTTTTGTAAGTTTTATATTATGAACGAATCTATAAAAGAGTATCGTTGCACATTTTGCAAAAAATTACTCTTTAAAGGATTGCTCATTGAGAGTGTGATAGAAATAAAATGTCGCTCTTGTCAGACGATGAATATTGTGGAGAGTAGTAGAGCGCAAGAATTTATTTGTTTGGTTTCGCCTTGTCCTTATCGCAAGAAGATTTAGTCGTTTGTAGTGTTTGGTGATACAATAGAAGCTCTAGAAGCTCGCCCACAAGGTGGGTTTTTGTTTTCTTAAAGCAGTATTTAATTTTTTAATATATGTATATGCAATATATTAGCGACGTCTATTTTTGGACCGCAGCTAGACTGGTGATGGGTTTTATATTTTTGTGGGCATTTTTTGATAAATTGTTTGGTCTGGGTTTTGCTACTACTTCAGCACAGGCTTGGATTAATGGCGGATCCCCTACTCAGGGATTTTTGAAGATGGGAGTTACCGGGCCTTTTAGTGGATTTTTTCATCAGCTCTCAGGAAGTATTATAGTTGATTGTTTGTTTATGGTAGGTCTATTGATGATCGGAACCACTTTAATTTTGGGTGTTGCTTTAAAAATTTCTAGTTTTGCAGGAGCAGTTTTGGTATTTTTAATGTGGGTTGCTCTGTTAGTTCCAAAAAATAATCCTATTTTTGACGAGCATATAGTTTATCTGATAATTTTTCTAGGATTGGGCAGTAGCACTATAAGATCAGAAGATTATTTCGGATTAGGAAAATGGTGGAAGTCGCTTAAAATAGTCAGAGATAATTCATTCCTTGAATAATAAAAAATGGCCTATAGTGGGCCATTTTTTATTTTCCTAAGGTTTGTCAGTTTTTGGTCGATTGATGTTGCGAGCCGCTACCGGACTCGGGTTGATTTTATGACCGCTTATTTTTCTAGGATCAAAAGCGGGATGGTTTGGTTTTTTTGCATCATCCTTTTTTGCTTTGGATTTTGACTTAGGCTTTTTTGCCTCCAGTTCTTTTAATTTTTCTGCTAATTGTTTTTTATACCAGGCCATAATTTTAAATTTAATACTTTTTCATTTTATCACATAGTTCTAAATTGAAAAAGGGGTTCTATCCCCTGATCACTTCATTTAAAACATTCAGGATGCGCTGATGTACTAATTGGGGGTTAAGCAAAGCAATAACTTTGTCGATTTCTTTTTTGGACAATTTTATTTTAGCGATACGTTTTACGGCTTTAGCTACTTCGATTGGATTATCAAATGAATCTATTACCATGCGTTTTAGCCCAGCCTTGATAAGAATTTCCGAAAAGCCAACATTTTTGGAAACAAGTACGGACGTGCCGCTGACCAATGCTTCGGCCGCTACATTACAGAAAGTTTCAAAATGTGAGGCTACTATTAGCAAGTTAATTGATTTATAAAATTTGAGTAGATCGTCGTGGCTCATTGAAGCCTGTTGTTTGATGGTTTCGGGCAAACCAAAGCGTTTGTCCCAATAAGATGTGACCATGACAGCGCGGTGCGGCCAATTTTCTAATAAAAGTTGTTTGTGTAAAGAGACGAAAGCTTCAAAATTTTTCACTGGTGTCCAGCGTCCGATAGCTGCCATAGTATAGCGCTCTACTCGACGGCGCAAAAGAGTTTTATAATGATCAGCCGGATTGGGAATAATCACACTCTGCTTCACCGGCGCTTTGGTAATTTCTTTTTCAACGGCTTTTTGACACACAGACGAAGGAAAAATTACGGCCGCGGCAGAAGCAACCAGCCATTTTTCATAGGCCAATAAACGGCGTCTAATAAAAATATTTTTATGCACCACTTCTTTTTGTAACACGCCGGCGTAGCGTAACACGATAGGAATGCCAAGGTCTTTGGCGGCATGGGCCAGAATCCAAGGTACATTATAAGTGCCATTAATTAATATAATATCCGGAGCTTCTTCGCGCAGCACTTTTTTTGTAGCTTCAATGATTGGTTTCCAATTCTTTTTAGGGTTACCCATTTTTTCCCATGAAAAATATGGAAAAATATCCAGACCATTAATAATATGATGCGTAAAAAAAGACGGCAAATAACGTCCAAATACTACAGCGCCCAAGATGTGTCTTTCGGAAATAATTTCAATACCAACTATTGTATCTTCTTTATCCTCGAGCCAATCAAAAAGCGCTAGATTTGAAATGGTAATTCCTCCAAAAGCATCGCGTTGAACATTGGTAGCAATTTTCATAGTTGCATTCTATCATACTCTGAGATTTATAGACAGAAAATTTTTATGCACTTTTAAATTCTCCGATAATTTCTTCCAGAATATCATGAAAACTAATAATGCCCACTACTTTTTGGGAATGTTTTTCGGTAATAAGCACTATGCTAATAGAAGAACGTTTGAGACGCTCTATGGCTACAAGCGATGGCACATCGGAATTTATGTGCATTACTGGCTGAATCAAAGATTTTAAATTAAAATGTTCAGCGCCATTATCAAAAAGATGAACCAAGAGATCCTTGGTTTCGATTGCTCCTAGATTATTATCAATATTACCATCACAGACTGGAAAAACCGAACGATCACTACCGGCAATTTTATCGCGTACTATTTCTGGTGAATCAAACACATCTATCCATTTTACTTCTTTGCGGGCTGTCATGAAATCTTTTATTGGACGATTACCTAAATGAAAAATGCTTTCTACCATTTTTTGTTCAGATCTTTCAAAAACTCCACTCTCGGCTCCCTCTGCTATCAACAGTTTTATTTCTTCTTCGCTGACTGTGTGTTCAATGGCTGGCTTAATGCGAAGAACTTTCAAAACTGCCCCGGTGGAATTACTTAAAATTTTTACCAACGGTGAAGTGACTGTCATAATAAATTTAATTTGACGCGCCACTAACAAAGAAATCCTTTCTGGATTTGATAAAGCGATTTGTTTTGGTACCAGCTCGCCTATAACCAAAGAAAGAAACGTCGTAACGACAATTATAATTACGACGCTTATCGGTTCGCTATATTCTATCACCCAAGGAGATTGAGTGAGCAGTTTGGCAACATCATGAGACAAAGTGGCAGCTCCAAAAGCACCGGCAAAAATACCAATCATGCTAATACCTATTTGGATAGCTGAAAGCATTTCGGAGGATTTTCTAGTAAGAAATAAGGCATTTTGCGCCCTTTTATTACCAAGTTTGGAGAGGTGCCTAAGACGACTTTTTTTGACACTCAAAAGAGCGATCTCCGCCAAAGAGAAATAGCCGTTTAATAAGATAAGGGCCAGAATCAAGATGATTTCAATAAAAATTTTACTCATATATACAATTGCGAATAGGTACAGAGCGAATCTGCGTGTACTCTATCACATCTTCGCATTTTTGGACAGAAAGTATATTTTTATAAAAAATAAATTATTTTTTATAAATTTGAAAAATAAAATTTTGAATCATATTTTTCTATGTTGTTTTTTGTTTTAGGTTAGTGATTTTTTTGAGTTATCCACAGTTTTTTTGTTGACACCTATTTTTTACGGGTCTACAGTTACTATATACATTGTTCTTTTTCTTTTTAAAAAATAACAGATGTAATGTTTCATCATAGAAGAAAATTCAAATACCAATGCGAATTTTCTCCTGTGCTTGAAACGATGCATCGCGCGCAATGCCATCCCGGATGGCGGTCGATCATTGTCACGATACTTTGGATTGAGAGTACAGATTACTTAATTCTTATCTATAAGTATATGTACAAATCACATAACCAACAAAGTGGTCAGCAGGGTTCTCAAAGTGGAAATCAAGATGACCAGGATATGAGTCAGCAACAGGGTAAGTCTGACCGCTCTGGATCTTCTCAAGGCAGCGGTAATCGGGATGATCAGAGTGGAACAAGCGGTGGTAAACAGCATGATGATCATAAAAGTGGAAACTCCGGTTCTCAGGATGAATTTCATCGTTAAAAATTAATACATCCAAATTTTATTCGGGCAATTATGCTTGGCCTGGCCAGGGCTGAATATAAATATAGCCAATACAAAAAACCGCTCGAGCGGTATCAAAGATTATTTAATAGATCGATCTCGTGAAATATCATACTTAAAAACTGGCCATTTTATCTGGCCAGTTTTTTTCAGTCATTAATAAAATTTTATGACTAGCACCCTTACCAAAACTGCGATTGTTGGTGGCGTATTGGGAGCTGCGCTCTTTGCTTTTCTCAAAACAAAAAAAGGGAAGCAAATTAAAAATCAATTGCACGAAAGTCTAGATGAACTATACTCTGATGTAGAGGATAAATTGCGTGATTTGGGAGATGCCACTCAAGAAAAATACAATGAGGTTGTGCAGAAGGTGGTACAAGAGTACAGTGACAAAAAAATGCTGGCTACCAAAGTAGTAGTGGATATTACTGATGAGCTAAAGAAGAGATGGGAGATGTTCCAGCTTTACTATCTTTATAATCAGGTAAAATCCGAGCTCCGTACGGTCGCCGAGCCTTCCCAAATCGGATTCAATAAGACTGTTCAAGATGTAGTAGATGAATATGCAAGAGACAAAAGATTGGCAAAAGAAGAAGTAGCTACGCTCAGCAACGAAATAAAAAAGAAGTGGAGAGAATTTAAGAGAGAGATAGCGTCTTAATTTTTAGACGCATGACTTATTATTAAGTTTAATTATATGGGAATTATATTGTGGATTATCTTTGGTGGTTTGGTAGGATGGATTGCATCTTTGATTATGAAAACTGATGCGTCTCAAGGACCGATGTTAAATATTATTGTGGGTATAGTAGGCGCGGTAATTGGAGGGGCTGTCATGTTCAGCTCAGCAGCCTAGCGCCAGTCTCAATATCCAAGGGCCCCCAACTACCCCACAACAACCTAGCGCCCCATCCGGTCAAACAAATTATTAATCCTGTACAATGTATTTAATTTATAATTCGTGGACAAAAAATAATGGTCCGACTAGGGCCATTATTTTTTGTTAAAGATTTTTATTTTTAAAAGTTTTATTGGTTAGATAATAATAGACGTCCAATCCAATTTACCTTTGTCGTCTGCTATCGCCTTTTTATATTTAGCCAGAGTATCATCTAAAAGCGGATTCTCTAGATCTTGAGCTAAAGCCTTGGCGTAGTTTAAATCTTTAGTGATCAAATTAACAGCAAAATTTAATTTCTCAGCTTGGGTTTTATATCCTTCCCAAGCTAGAGCGGTTGTAGCTCCGCCGGGACGATCACAGAGCGCCTCCCCCACTGCATTCATATCCATGCCTTGTGATTTGGCAATGGCCAGTGCTTCGCCTAGACCGCCTATATGAATAGCCTGAAGCATATTTAAAATTAATTTATATCTCATTCCTGATCCGGCTTTTCCAAAATAAAATAATTTTTTGCTGACAGCTTGAAAAGTATTCTTTAATTCTTCGATAGTATCTTTGTCACCTCCCGCCAACAGAGTGAGCTGTCCGGTTTCGGTAGCCACTCGTCCGCCGGTAAGTGCTACGTCACAAAAGCGCAAGTTATTTTCTGTACACTGGGCTATTAGCTCATCTATCCAGGTAGCAGATAATGTAGCTGAAGCAATATAAATTTTAGCTGGATCGATGGTTTGTAAAATACCATTTTGGCCAGTCCAGACTTCTCGCGATGACTCATCGTTGGCAGTAACTTCAAAAATTATATCGGCATTTTGTACGGCTTGCGCCGGTGTGTCGCACCACACTGCCCCTTTTTCAAGTAGAGATAAAGTATTTTCTTTGGTTCTATTCCAGATATAAACTTTGAAATCATTGGCAAGAAAATTTTTGGCCATGCCGCTTCCCATTATACCGCAGCCAATAATCGCAATATTTTTCATAACTTATTTTTGTTCGGTAATATATTTTTTGAAATTTTCTAATATAGATTGCCAGCCATTTTTTTGCATTTCAGGTGGGTTCTGATTTTCTGGATCAAACGATTCTATAATTTTGTAGCCATTATCTACTTTAATAAATTTAATACTTACATTTCTTCCGTCAGACATATTATATTCAATTTCTTCATATGGCGTTACTATAGTATATACACCTCCGAAATCAAAACCAAAACTCCCGTCGCTGGCTTCCATACGAGTATTGAATTTGCCCCCTACTTGCAAATCATTGCTGGCGGTTGGCACCCACCAATCGCTGGAAGCGTTACACCAATTTTTGATATGTTCTGGCTCGTTCCAATATTTCCAAATTTTTTCTATCGGTGCGTCTATGCTAGTTTCTACTGTTATTTTTTCCGACATATAAATTAATTGTTATTTAATTTGTTTATTTTTAGTTCCCCAGTGCCAACTTGGTTTTTCACCGGTTTTGTAGCAAATATGTATTAGGATGAGAATAAGGATGAAAGTTTCAGGAATGAAATTTAAAAGTGTGCCACCAGTTGAACGGAAGCGTGAATCAAGTCGATAAAGATTTAATAATACTAACGCTAGAAAAATAAAGATTGTAGCCCAACCTTGCCATCGAGCTGGAGTCCATCCCCAGCCATAAAGTTTGGCTTTAAACCAATAACCTTGAGGATTATCCCTTATGTATTCTAGATAATTTTTTATCATATTATACTAATTATTTATTAGTAACAAATACGACTGGAATTTCCAAGGCATCGTCATTTTGTGGAAGTCCGGATGGATTATCTTTACGTAGTATGAGCGTGCCTTTGTTACTATAAACATCTTTATCCACCGTAAATATAAGAGTGGCAGTAAAGGGTACAAATTCAGTGGTCATCCAATCGCCTTTTGCAGTAGCAGTGCCTTGGGCTATGATAAGACCATCCCAATCAGTAAGAACTACTGGAAAGCTACCTTCAAAAAACCAGGTTCCGCGCGCTTGCCCAGTAATAGTAAGAGGGCTTTGAACAACTTCATTGGGACGTGGAGTTTGGATGCGGATAAGATCTATTTTTGCTTGCTCATTTCCGTTATCGGCTGGTGGTAAAGGTTGAGCTGAAGTTTTGTGGAAATTTTTATAAACCAAATAGGCTGCCGCGATAATAAGCAATAACCCTACTATAAATAAGGCTGATTTTAAGCTTTTATTCATATAAGTTTACTTAATATTTAACATATATAGTATATCAAAATAGATAGCCATAAGTAAAATGACGTAGATTATTTGAAGGTGTTTAAAGTCAATTTATTGAGCGCTGGCCAGATTAGTTAAGTAGCTTTATTTAGCCTTCGGTACTCTAGCCATGTTACTACAATAACAATGATATCAAGAATGCTAAAGACAATAAGCCAAGGTGAATGGCTATAAGCAAACCGATAGAGCTGATACACGATGAATAAACCAAAAACAATGATAGCTAATGGATAGGCCCACAGCTTGCGGTTTAATAAGGCGACAATAAGACCGAGTTTAATAACACCGTGTGCTAGTAAATATATACTGCCAAAGAGATGGCTGCTTACAGAAAGTTGTTCGGCTGATCGGAGTAAAAAGCGAGCTACCCGATCTCGCGGATCTTCGCTTAATTCATCGTTGGTTATTAATACCACAATCCGGACAATTTTTTCATTGCTTAGGAAGTATAGCGATATTCCGCTAATAATTTCTATCAGAGCGTTTATGCCTTTGGCAACAACCCCAATGATAAAAATATAATGTACCCATTTTTTATTTTGTTTGTCTGTTATTTGCATAAGAAAATATGTTCTATTCTTCTTATACTAACTTACCATTTTTTACGCGAATTGTATATCTTAAAGACCTGTTGTGAAATTTTCATTCACAAACTTTCGTGATGCGTTCAAAAAGATTCCCGTACCAGTTTGCAGTCCGAGTGGAGCAAGGATTTCTGCGGCATGGGCCTCTTGAAATTTTTGTAATGCTTTCGCAGTGGCTTGGCCGTAATAGGTCGTTTCGTTCTTTGGTGACCCCAGTCCTTGTTCGCTAACGATAAAACCATTTGCATTAAGCATTTTTTGCAGTTCTCTCACATCAGAGTGTTTCATACCGGTACGTAAATTTTTTGTAAAGACAAACTTCGCATTGGTTGCTTTTTTGAGTAACTCCCCCGAAGATGTCGTTGTAGTTTTTTTGAGGACAAGGGAAACTTTTTTCATTATGGCATTCGTGCTGTGTCCGGACAATGAATAAAATTTAAAATAAAGTGTATAGATTCCAGAGTTATTTGGTAGAGTGAGCTTGGCTGTAGTGCTATATGGAAGCATACTGGCATCCGAAAAGGCAGAATTCAGCGATACTGCATAGCCTTTGACGGTAGTTGGATTGGCGTTGAAAGTAAATGTTATTTCAGGCGAGGATACTACGAGATCATCATCTTTCGCTCCATTCACCAGCACGGTAAAATTATTATTATCGGCTCCGCTTGCGGTCGGCGAAACAATTGTAGCGCCTATACCGACAGCAATAACTGTAACAGAACGTATGACAGCAGCTGCGGCATTACCGGCTGTATCGGAAGCTGTGTATGCGAGGGTATATGTTCCCGGCACACTAACGTTTACACTACCAGATGTATTTATATGTGATGTAAGGTCGCCCTCTATAGCATCATTGGCAGTAGCGCCAGCATCTGTATAGCTGCCACTCTGAAAGACGCTTGTGGTGGCATCGCCGAGCAGTGTGATCACCGGTGCTGTTGTGTCTATCACGAAAGCGCTGGAGGTGGCGTAGGTTGAAGTATTAGACGCCAAATCAACTGCCGCTACTCGAACATACCATGTTCCGTCGGACAGAGCAGATGAAAAAGTAAATGAATTAACAACGCTGGTTGAGCTTGATGTAATTGAAAAAAAATTAGCACTGTCACTCAATTGTACAATATATGGTGTAGCAGCGAGTCCTGAACCAGCATCGCTCCCCGCTGTCCAGGTAATTGTCGGAGTGGTGTCAGTGGTCAAGGCTGTAGTCGTCGGTGTGCCAGGGGCGGTTGGGTCGGTCGTATCAATCACTAATGCTTTGGTCGCGGCCAAGCTAGTAATTATTATCGGCGTCGAAGTGGTGTTGCCTGAGGCGTCAGCAATAGTTCCAGTGACGGAATTAATTGATAGATCGTTTGAAGTGTCGCCTGCTTGAACCGTGTAATTACAGCTGCCGGTTGTTGAAGGTGTATTAATTGTAAATGTGCAAGTACGATCAGTGGCGCCGGTTTCTAGAGTTACGGTGATAGCACCAGTCGACGTGACTAACTCTGAAAAAGTTACATTAATGTCAATAACGCTGCCAGTTCGATATGCACCGTTTGATTTGTTTGAGGTAATATATGTAATGGTAGGTGTAGCGGTGT
>JAPLWP010000036.1 GCA_026396535.1 Candidatus Magasanikiibacteriota bacterium
TTCCAATAGTTATTGTTGGATGAATCGTTGTTAGGATTGCCTACAAAGTCCCAAGCTACAGTTACGAGCCCTAGGGTCATATTGGTATAGGAAGCCACTAATTTCATGGCTGTAGTACTAGTAGGCACACCACTACCATTATTATCGCTGGCACCGGTAGCGGTATCATAGATAGAATCCATTACTGTACCTGCAGCTTTAAACCCGACAATGCCACGAATTGCTACTCCTGTCATATTGCCGGTCGCAAAAGTATCTAGCACTGTTCCCCCACCCATATAACCAACGATACCGCCGGCATAACCAAAATTAGGTATAGAAATTACCAGTCTGGTATATGAATTACTAATAGTACCAGCCAAAAATCTTCCAACTAATCCACCAGTATACCCGCCGTTGTCTACATATAATGAGCCGGTAGCATACACGCGACTTACTGTTCCACTTTCCAATGTTCCAATAAGAGCACCCACGTACCCACCTTGAGTACTCGTTATATTTGTATTTATCAAACCAACATTACTAATAGTTCCACCATTTACCCAATTAAACAATCCGATATAACCACCTTCTACATTCATGGATAATCCAGAAATGGTAAAGCCGTTACCATTGAAATTTCCGGAAAATTTATTGATAACAGAACCAATAGGCGTAAAGCCCGTGCCACCATTCCACGTAGCAGATGCCGAGCAATCAATATTTTTAATTAAAATATATCTCAAAGCTGTGTTATTAGTGATTGCTTGCAAATCAGAACAATCTTCGATCTGATATGGATTTGTTGCCAACCCTGTGCCTGCGGCAAAATTCCCTCCACTAGCTAGGACGGGCTGAGCGGCTCTGATGGAAAACACGACGCTTAGAAAAATAAAAAGAGTGCTGTAAAATACTTTGTGCACAATAGGTTCAAACACTCTCATAAAAAATAAAAATTTAAATTAGTGCTATAAGTATAACATACCTTTATGAATAAAAAAATAACGACTTAAGCTAGTCGTCATTTTATTCAAATCAGCATACGGAATAAAATGCTGGAGTTAGATTGCCTTACTCCAAAAACTTATTATCTGATTCCTGTATCACAGATTAAATTTATTTCTTGAACAATATTTTTTACAACTGTTATTTCTTTTGTCTCACAACGCGGTAGAACGCTGCCTCCAACTGGCTGCAGAGCATATTTTCCTGGCGGAAGCGATACTGAATATTCGCCAGAAGCATTGGTGTCTACAGTAGTAAAAGGTGAATTTTTCGAACTACCCACCGCCATCACCTGAATTTGTGTTTGATAGGGTTTGGAAGCGCAGGCTGGAACAGGCGGAATTCTTTCTACTGGGCAAGTTGGCCCAAGGGTAACCACGCCTTTTACTCCAGATTTGTTTGTTTGTGGAGGTGAATTATCCCAAACAACATTAGTGATACCAGGGAGACGAAGTAAATTAACCTCAACTTGGGGTTTGCAACTGCACATAGTGATAGAAATGCCAGCCCAACCCTCTATTGTTGGAATGGTTACAATGCCATTTTTCTCGGTAATATTTAACTGATTTAAAACCGTATTGCACATACCCGTCGTGGCGGCATTGACTACACTTTTAATAATTTGATTAGTTGTAGGGTTAGCTTCTGTTGTGAAAGTAGTTTTTTCTTGTGTGATTGTCGATCGATAACCATCACTATCCATGTCTACACCATTGCAATATTTTATTGTCTCTTCGGGAGACACTAAATAAGAAATTGTTTTAGCAGGTCCTACCACGAATGAATTATTATTTTTGTAATTGTAATATGAATATCCTTCCCAACCAAGGAGAATAATAATTGCGACAACGAAGCCAAATAAGACTTTTTTGATCATAAAATTATTATTGAAGGATAAGAGTTTACATACTTATGATAGCACTAATTTACCAAAACAAGAAGAATAAAAAATAATGACTGGTCTAAGTCATTATTTTTTGGTTCTGGCTGTGGGATGAGATTGGACTATGGTTGACCAATTTAGAAATAAAATAATTATTAATTTTTTGATCTATGTTTATAGGCCATTGTAACTAATGTTGAATTTACACATATTAAGTATAATGGAAATAAAATAGCTGATAGTGTCCAATATTTTATAGCAAAAAAACTAGTTGCGGCACTAAACGCTCCTGCAACAAAAGGATCTACGGTTTCTGTTTCCGGATGTAATCTTGATTTTATTATAGTTGGAGTCGCAGCCAATGCGTCACTTATGATAGCAAAAATTATAGCGATGACAGGCTGTTTTGTCAGCCACCATATTACCAAAGATATAATTGAAAAAAATCCGCATAGATAATCAAATTTTTCTAACTTCCAATAAGAATTTTTATTTATAAACGAAACTATAAAAACTAAGAATGGGCCAAATCCAGCCATAAAGACTGGTAATACAGCCAACAAACTAACCCCGTCGACAATAGCAGCAGTCACTCCTATTAGTGGAGCTATGGACCAAAGTAGCCAAGTCATTCTGTTTGGCTTGGTGTTTCCAAGCAAAGTTTCTTTTATGTATGAGGAGATTCCGTATAATTGAACGATCGCTCCAACTATTACTATATACTGAATCATAGTTTAATTAAGCAAGATTTTATTTAGGATTATTTAATACTATCATACAATTCAAATTTTACCCAGCATTATTGAAATTTATTTTAAAACCATTACAGCGGTATAAAAAAATAATGGCAGATTAGGCCATTATTTTTTCTAAGCTCCGAGGGTGGGATTCGAACCCA
>JAPLWP010000056.1 GCA_026396535.1 Candidatus Magasanikiibacteriota bacterium
ACTCCTGCGGAGTTTGCAATTCCGTCAGGTTTCATAATAAATAAAAAATTATTTCTTACCTCAACCTTAGGAATTATAAAAATCAATTTCAATAGTTTCGTGAATTCCGCGCAGACGATTTAGCTCCTGCTTGCGTCCTACAAAAAATTCATGGGCGCGATCTATTTCTTCATGCTCAAATTCAGGCGCAAGCAAACAAAGTCCATGCTCAAACGAACGCACTCTTTCTATAATTTCATTGGCCAACATCGGATGGTCGCTTTCGTGCGCAGCCAAATCTCGCAACCCTCTCAAACCATCTTTAATTTTAGTCAAAATCTTTTTAAATTCTTCTACTTTTTTTAAATAACTCTCTTTTCTCATTCCCACCACTTCACGAGTAGTAAAATCTTTTACTGCCCTGTGGGTAGCAATAAGGGCTTGAGTAATCAATACCCGATCATCTTCACTAAAATAACTAGCAGTACGGCCAGTATGAATATCCGCCCAGCTCATACCCAAAGTACGATATTCATAATATTTTTTCTGCAAACTGTCACCGAAATGAGACAACAAAAATTGTTCCCCCATTTTTTCTTCAGTAATGCGAGAAAATTCTCGAAAGGCCTGATTCCAAGGCCAAATTTCATATCCAATCTGAATCATTTTTTCTTCCAATTTTTCCAGGGTAGTCGGCTCGCTCTGAATATTTTTTAATTCTTTTCTAATACGATACACCAAATCATCCGGCAAAAGCGGTGGCAAATTATCTACCAATTGCGCGAATAAATTTATAGTGGATTCCATATTAAAATTTTGAAGAGATATAATACATTGTAATGCCAGCGGCCACACTCACATTAAGACTTTTTTTCTGACCTTTCATATCTAGCTCGATTTCGCTGTCACAATATTTGAGTAAACTTTTGGAAACACCATCTACTTCATTGCCCACAATTAGGGCCAAAGGAAATTCTGGTTTCCACTGATATATATTAACACTTTTTGGCGTCTGCTCCAAGGCGACGATTTTATACCCCTGATCTTTAAGTTTTTTTAGCAATCGGCCAGCTTGTTTGGCATATTCCCACGGCACCCATTTTTCAGCACCCAGAGATACTTTATCTAGTCGGGGGTGGGGTGGGCATGGTGTATAGCCGGTAAGATAAATTTTATCCACTCCCGCTCCATCGGCTGTGCGAAACATAGCACCCACATTATGAGCGCTACGAATATTGGGTAAAATTATGACAAATTTTTCTTTATTTTCCGACATAAGTTATTTCATCTTCGCTCAGACGACGCAAACCAGCGTCGTTTTGCATTTCTTCATAGATATGGGCCACTAATCCCGGAACACGACCGGCAATAAATACACCTTTCATTATTTTATGATCAAATCCCATATCAGACAAAATTGCACCCATCGCACCATCAATATTGAGAGGCAGCGGTTTGCTAGAAATTTTCTTTAATTCTTTTTCTGTATTTTGGGCTACCAAGCAGCAATCTTTATAAAATCCTAATTTTTTAGCCATTTTTAAAAGCTCGATACTGCGCTCATCTTTGGTCAAAACCGCATGACCAAATCCAGCTAAACGTACTTTTTTATCCTTTAAATCTTTTACAGTTTGACCTAAATTTTTATTATTTTTATTTTCTACAAAAAATTTAGCTGCTGATTCGATAGCACTACCGTGGCGCTCTCCCATTGCCAATATTCCGGCCGCTAGCGAGGTGTGCAGACTATTTTTGGCCGAAGATACTATCCGAGCAGTCATGGCCGATGCTGTGCCCGTACCGTGGTCTATGGCAGATACCAACAAAGCATCCAACATCTTGGTTTCCGCAGGTTTTGGCATTCTTCCTTGCCAGATCAAAAAAATAGTTTCAGTAAAAGTGCTAGATTTTATTAAACCAGATAATTTTTTACCTCGAATAACTTCTTGTCCTTTATTAATATTAGTAATTGCAGTTTCCCACTTCATATTTTTTATTTATTAAGCAAATGGTTGAATTTTTGCGACTAAATCTTCATAGGTATCCGCAATTAGCACACCGACAGATTTTAAAGCCGCTTCTTTTTCGGCAGGCATAGGTAGCACCCATGAGCAGATCTCCACCTACATGCACCGCACTACTCTGCCCAAGTCCGGCGCGGCGAATTTGCCAGGATAATTCATTGGTCATACCACCAGAGCGTGAAATTACGCCAATACTGCCTGGTTGAAACACTTGATCAGCCAAAGCCTTTGGACCGCCCACCACACCCACACGAGCTTGGCCTGGGCTAATATAACCTAGAGAACTTGGACCAATAATACGAATATTTTTTTCTTTGGCAGCGGCCAAACAATAGGCAGTATCCTGAATTGGAATACGTTCTACGATAGTATTAATAATCGCAATATCATTTTGAATCGCTTCGAGAATTGCTTCTTTGGCCGCAAATGGCGGCACATAAATAGTGGTGGTAGAAATATCTGGAAACGCAGCTTTGGCTTCGGCGACAGAATTAAAAACCGGCACACCCTCTACCACTTCTCCGCCTTTGCCCGGGCGTACACCAGCTACGACCTGCGTGCCATATTCGCGCATGGCGGCCGCGGCCTTTTGACCTTCTTTGCCAGTGATACCTTGCACCAAAACTTTAGTATTTTTGTCTATAAGAATACTCATATTATTTTAAAATCATTTTAGCCAAAATTTTGGCAGTTTCACCCATGGCGATTTCTTTACCAAAAATTTTCATATTCAAATTATTCCGCTCTGCGCATTCTTGCATCAGTTTTTTTCCTTCAGCTTCATTTGGTCCGGCACGGCGGATAACTATCGGATAAGTTGGTTTCACTTCATCCAGTGCATCAATAATGCCCTGAAAAGTAGCGGCAATATCCGTAAAATTGGCTACACCACCCGCAATCCACAAACCTTTTAAACCTGGTTTGGATAAAACAATTTTTGCGAGCTGGGAAACTTTTTCGCGCGGCGGATTACCGGAGTACTCAGTATAATTTGCCGGAGTTAATCCAGCTTTTATTAATTCATCCATATTGGCGATACTCGCTCCACCACCAGAGAATAATACAGCCACATCGCCTTCCATTTCAATATATTTTCCCGCTGTACCGCGATAATAATTTTCACCTTCATCAATTTTTTTCACTTCCAATTCACGTCCCGTTGGCAATCTCCCAAGCATGGTACGTGGTTCAAATTCCCAATCTTTGTGACGAAAAAAAGCATCTTCATCAATAGCAATTTTGGAATCAGCGGCCACCCATTTTCCTTCCTCAGTTTTCACTAAAGGATTTATTTCTACCACGCGCGCGTCACTCTGCAAAAAACACTGCCATAGTTCATTGGCAAAAGGAATATCTATATCTATTTTTTCTTGGCGAATATCTAGCCAATGTTTATTTATTTCATTATGCTCCACTTCTTCAATATCAATTCCACCACTAGCGGAATAAATCAAAAGCGGTTGTTTTTTATTGGTATCATACGTAATAGACAAATAATGTTCTTCGGCAATATTTAATTTTTCTTCCATAAATACTGCAGCCACATATTGCCCGTTGAGATTGGATGAAAAAATCTTTTCCGCAGCCGCTTTGACTTCATCGGTGGTAGAAGCAAATAAAATTCCATTATTTTTACCACGTTTACCGGATAACACTTGAGCTTTGAGCACCACATCTTTTAGACCAAATTGTTCATATGCTTGCGCCACGTCATCTTCGCGACGCAACAATACCGACTGAGGTGTGGCCACCCCAAATTTTGTAAAAATATTTTTTCCTTCA
>JAPLWP010000099.1 GCA_026396535.1 Candidatus Magasanikiibacteriota bacterium
GGGTTGGTAGATGAAAAAGGGGAAGTGGTAGACGCTTCTTTTGTGGGAGCGCTGGTAGGGCTAGAAGTTTTGCGTAGTAATCCTGGCGCGCACATGCTTTACGATTTACGCTCTAGTAAAATTGTGCGCGATGTCTGGGAAGCACAAGGTGCCAAAACCGGTATGTGTCCGGTAGGTCATGCTTTGATAAAAAAATTAATGAAAGAACAAGGTGTGAAATTTGGCAGTGAACTATCTTTGCATCTGTATTATGAAGATATGTATGGAGTGGAGTCCACAGATCTATCGTTGCTATATTTTTTGCGCCTAGTTTCTCAAACCGGTAAAAAAATCAGCGAACTTACCGCACCTTTACACAAATATTTTCACTCTGGTGAAATAAACTTTCATACTGATAAAAAAGAAGAGATTTTGGCTAAATTGAGAGAAAAATACACAGATGGGAAAGTGATAGAATTAGATGGTTTTTATGTGGAATATCCTACTTGGTGGTTTAATGTACGTGTTAGCAATACTGAACCAGTGTTAAGATTAAATTTGGAGGGTAGTGCTAAAGATGAAATGGAAGAAAGATTGGAAGAAGTAAAGAAAATAATTTTGGGATAAAATTAAAAAATAAAAAGAGCGTACATATACGCTCTTTTTATTTTTTAAGTATGAATACAAAAATTATTCAACTACAATTCTAGCATCCAAAACTTTTACTCCTCTGCCTTTTGGTAAAACTAAGAGCGGGTTGATATCCAATTCTTTTATATTTGGAAAATCCATTAGGAGCTGAGATAAGCGACCGATACAATCAATCAAAGCATCGGTATCCAGCACCGTCTGTCCGCGTGCGCCATCCAAGATGTTTTTGGATTTTAATTTAGAGATCATTTTTTGGGCATCGCCTTTGGTCAGTGGGGCCAATCCAAAAGCTACATCTTTGAATACTTCTACATAGACACCGCCTAAACCTACCATGATTGTGTGTCCGAGACTAACATCTTTCACTGCGCCCAAAATCATTTCCACACCTTTTTCTTTGATCATTTCATTAATCAACACACCTTCAATTTTGGCGGTCGGCACATTCTTTTTTACTTTTTTCATCATCTCTTTGAAGCTGTCAGCGGCATTTTCTGGAGTGACGCCAAGCATCACACCGCCAGAATCAGTTTTGTGTAAAATGTCGGGTGACACTATCTTCATGGCTACTTTTTTACCAATTTTTTTGGCTATTTCGTGGGCTTCTTGGGCTGTCGAGGCGGTATAAGACGGCAAAGTAGGGAAGCCATAATCATGTAAAATTGGCAAAGAATCTACTTCTGGAAAAAATACTTGTTTGCGATCCTTTGCTTCCTGAAATATTTCACTAATTTTATCTTTATGAGTATTTTTAAAACTAAAACGAGAATTATTTTTTTCTTTTTCAATAAATTTGAAATCAGTTAATGCTCCCAAAGCCATCGCGGCGCTTTCCGGAAAATTAAAAGTAGATACACCGTGACTGCGTAAAATTTTGATACCAAGATTCACCAGATGACCGCCCATGAAACTGGCCACAATTGGTTTTTTACTTTTCTTTTTGGCATTTACTATCGCTTGGGCAGTTTTGCTGAATTCGGTTACGGATTGAGGGGTAAGAATTACGATAATGCTATCTACATTTTTATCTTTTTCCAAAATATTTATGGCCGCTTCGTATCTATCAGCCCGAGCATCACCGAGCACGTCAATTGGATTTTTGAAATTAGCAAACGGTGGTAAATATTTTTTTAGTTTGGCTTTGGTAGCTTCAGAAATTGGTGCTAGTTTGAGTCCGTTTGAAACAACGGTATCAGTAGTAAGTACACCTGGTCCGCCCGCATTGGTGACTATTGCTACTCGGTCTCCCTTAGGTAATTCGTTGTGTGTAAAAATTCGCAAGTAATCAAATAGTTCTTGAATAGTTTCTACACGGATAATACCACTCTGAGCAAACAAAGCTTCATAGGCCGCGTCATTGCCGGCTAGGGCACCGGTGTGGGAGGCAGAGGCCGAAGCGCCAGCGGAAGTACGACCGGACTTTATAGCGATTACAGGTTTTGGATTTTTGCCGTGGGTTAATTTTTTAGCAGCCGCAATCAAGGCCGGAGCATTACTGAGTTGTTCAGCATACATTGCCACCACTTTTGTTTTTTTATCTTTGGCCAAATAATTGAATAGGTCTGCTTCAGACATCAGTGCTTTATTGCCTACGCTAACAAATTTAGAAAAACCAATATCCAATTTTTTAGCATAATCCAAAATTGCGGTACATAGCGCGCCGCTTTGGGAAATGAAAGCAATATTGCCGGTAGGAGGCATGATATTGGCAAACGACGCATTCATTTTATTTTCCGGATTTATCACCCCTAAACAGTTTGGTCCGACCAGTGCGATATTATTTTTCTGACAAATTTCTTTTACTTGTTTTTCTAGATCTAGATTGCCGACTTCTTTAAACCCAGCTGAGATTACAATAGCACCTTTGATTTTTTTCTTGGCTGCTTCTTGCAATACGGCTGGCACTACTCCAGAAGGCACTACTACTACCGCCAAATCTACGCTAGATTTGATAGCCGAGATATTTGGATAGCAATGCAAATCATAAAGTTTGGTAGCTTTAGGATTTACCGGATAAATTTTTCCTTTGTAACCTTGCTTTACCAAATTTTTTACAATATCATTGCCGACATGTCCGACTTCAGTCGAGGCGCCGATGATCGCGATAGATTTGGGATAAAAAATTGAATCAAGTTTCATATAAAAAAATCCGTACTGATTAGTACGGATTTATTTTATCATTTTTTTAGACTTTTGTCATCGAGAGATTTATTAATCTTTCAAATCAACCAAAGTTTTGTAATGATGAATAGCAGTACCGGCAAAATGAGAGTTGGTGCCGTATACTTCTTTGGCCTTAGCGAAAACATTCTCTAGCGCGTTGAAGCCTTCTTCATAAAAAGTGATTGAAGTCGGGTCA
>JAPLWP010000096.1 GCA_026396535.1 Candidatus Magasanikiibacteriota bacterium
ACTTCGACAACAATGCTTTTTATGGTGTAAAATTTGTTATGACTGGCTACAAAGATATATCAGGTGGTTAGGAAATTAGTATAAAAAATGTTATCTTTGTCTCAGAAATTTAAAATCACTTAAAGTATGGGTAGAATGACAACAGTCCCAAAGAAACAATTAATTAAAGCTTGGGCTAAGATCATTGGAATCGACGACATTACAGCAGATTATTATTATGACATGTTGCTTGAGGTTATGAAGAATCGCTTGGAGAGTGGAGAATCAGTACTCCTTCCCAAGATAGGAAACATCACCTTTGCAACGTCGCGGTCTTTCAAATCAAACATGACTGGACAACACATTCCTCCACACAGGAGAATTAAGTTCGTTCCCAATCTGCGTTTGGCCAGAAAGATTCGTGTGAATACAAGAGAGTATCCTATACGATAATTTAAAAAGTCAATATCATGAGTACAGCAAGTGGTGTATTAGGTGGTGCCGGGACCGGCGCTGCAATTGGAGCTTCCCTAGGTCCTGTTGGGGCAATAGTTGGTGGGGTTCTTGGCGGCGTAGTTGGGGGAATCGCGGGACACAATAAAGAAAAGAAACAGAATAACGCTCTTAACGGGATCATGATGATTCCTGAAATTGATCCTAACATGGTTCAGTTTAAGGATCAGATGGCTGCCGAGAAGAGAATGGTTATGTCTGGATTCAGTACCGACTTCCAAGTTGCTCGTGATATCATAGGAGAATCTGAAGCCGGGGGTATGTCTGTGGCAGCTGAAATTGCTCAGACAAACCCCGCTCTGGCTTTAATGGCGATGAATCAGGTAGGTAATCAAACTGACATGTCTGTGAATAAAGCTCTTGGTACGATGTCCACTCAGAGAATGGGGTACAATGAAATGCTTTCAGGTTTCATCGATAAGATCTCTCAGAGACAACTTGATGTTCAGATGATGAAAGCCGGCCAGAAGATGGCTATCGCTACAGCAGAGACTAAAGATTTTAATGCTAATATGAATGCAGGTATGATGAGGGGTATATCGGCTGTAGGTTCTGTGGATTGGGGTAGTATGTTCCCTAGTGGTGGTTAAGTTGGTGGTCAGGTTGGTAGTCAAGTTGCAGATTCGGTTCCTAACAACGGTATGAATGCTACAGGTAATTTTGTTTCTTAATTTATAACTACAATATAATGGCAGCAAACGATAATCCCAGTATAGTAAATGATGCTTCCGGGAATAATTACGGTGGTATTGGTTTGGGTGGTGATTCCATGCAGGAAGCCCAATTAGCTTATCTAGACAACCTTTCTCAGTTAGCTCAACATGCCGCTCCTAAGAATCAGGGTGTTGGTGATATAGCTCCCGGATATAGTACAGATATACAAGCCGGTACAATTTCCTCCAAAACTTTGGGGGCTGTTCCATTATTTGCCACTGGTGCTGGGATACTTCCATGGGGAATGTATGACAACATGCAGAGTGTTAAGGCTCAAGCTCAGGCTGAGAGACTTAAACTTATAAAGACGGAAGTTGATAAACCTTTATTCGATCAGAAACTTGTACTGGCTGATCCATTCAAGCAGCCGGCTTTCTCCACTAAGGTACAGAAAACAGTTGATACTTATCTGGATGCATATGCAGCCAGATTTGGTGGTGATATGAGTAAGGCTTATATTGCTACCCGGAACGATAAGAATTTTCGCAGGACCATGCAAGCTTATGGAGAGTATGCTGATATGTTCAAACAGGTATGGGATCAAGCTGCTCAGATTGAGAAGGATAGACAGGATCCTAATAAATATGTATCTGATGATCAGATATCTGCAGTTGATAAAT
>JAPLWP010000042.1:0-1623 GCA_026396535.1 Candidatus Magasanikiibacteriota bacterium
TATTATTTTGTTTTAGAATGCTCCATTTTAAATCTACCAAAACCCTTTTCGTGTTTTTTATCACCATTGTCGGTGATAAATTTTAGACGAGCGTCAGCTTGGGCCTGAGTAATTTTTCCTTGAGCAACTAGATTCTGCAATTGTTGTTTCATCTGAGCAGTGCGTGCCGCCTGCATTTTGGCCTGTACATCCGCCTGGCTTAAACCTTTTTCTTTGGCGATATCAATTAGACTTTTTCCGGCCGCCCAATCATTTTTCATTTCATCTACGCTAACACCGAGTAGACTGGCCTGCTGAGTCATCTGCTCTTCAAAACGCGAAGCCATAATGGACGGATCGGCATTAAAAAACATATGTCCGCCTGGTCCACCGTAAGCCGAAGCAGCGCTAGCACCAAAAAGTGCTACAGCCGCCAAAGCCGGAATTGCGAAATAAGCTTTTTTCATAAAAAAATAAATGGTTAGGTGAATAAATTTTTTTAGGCTAGCCCTTTGTATTATTAGTACACTGTCCTAAAGAAAATTATTTCAATTAAAAAACCCTCTTACAGAGGGCGTTTTATTACTGACAAAATCCAGTATTAGAAACTGGTTGAAACTCTTGATGTATACAGACTTTTCCCGGCGGCAAAGAAGCGCCCGAACCCTTGCCTGGACCAAAACGACGATGAATTCCGCGCAGAATCATCGGCATCTCACTAGGATCAATAGCTCGTAAATTTACGGCTTTAAAAATTTCACCTTCGCGTTGACCAATAGCTATAATAATACTTCCTTCTTTTAAAATATTTTTATCCAAGTCAGAAATACTAGTCAAATCCACTTTTTCAATGGCGCGTGTGGTCTGAACAACTATATAGTCATCATCGATTTCCACCACTCGTCCCACGATACCACGCTGATGATCCTCCATCCCCTGACGTAAAAATGGTTGAAATAAAATTCCAAACGAACGTGATTCAAAACTCTGTTGTTCGATATTTTCGGCAATATCAGTAAAAGCCAATGCTGCTCCACCTAATAAAATAAAAAATAATAAACCTAGAGCTAAATATCCAAATGGTCGATGGTAGGCCAAATCGGTTTTTTTGAATAAAAAGCCAGCGATAAATATAAAGATAATTAAACTTACTACCAATAAATATGGGAATGATTCCAAAAAGGCAAAAAATCCTACACTGCCAAAACTAAGATATCCCAAATTATCAGAGGCTTTGAGGTAAAAAAGAGCGAGATTGAAAAATAAAACCGCCAATAGCAAACTCAAAATAACCGCACTACCCAAACTTAACCTTTCGGCCAAGAACATATATTTGGAGCGTAGCTTTACTTTGCCGCTTTTGATGTTATCCATCACTCGGGATTCAATTTTATTTTCTAACTCGTTCATACTTCTAAATTTTTGAAACTTTCTTTTAATTTTTCTTTGCCTCGCATTATTAGTACCCCTACCGTATTGCGTGGCAGTCGCAATATATCACTAATTTCTTCGTAAGATTTTTGTTCAAAGTAGTACAATATCAATGGTTCGCGATATTTTTCTTTGAGCTCCGACAATCCTTCGGAAATTTTTTCACGCATTTGTTTATTATCGATGTGCTCATTGAGATCAAATTTCTCATCG
>JAPLWP010000042.1:1639-2956 GCA_026396535.1 Candidatus Magasanikiibacteriota bacterium
TTCTCATCGACTATATCCCATTCAGTTTCGTCCAAAGAAATATTTTTTCTGTAATTTTTTTTCAGATGATTTATCGCTTCATTATGGGTAATACGATAAATCCAAGAAGAGAATTTTTTATCAACATCAAAACCGTAAAGATTACGGTAAACTTTTATGAAGACCTCTTGTAGCACATCTTCCAATTCATCAGGATTTCTAAAGAATTTTCTAAGATAATGGGATAATTTTGTCTCGTAGCGACGAATTATCTCGCTATACAATTCTTTATCCTTTTCACGAATATGGGCTACCAGTTGTTCGTCCGTAAAATTTGACGGGGTTTGAGCCATATCTTAATTATTACAGAGTACCTCTATATTTTATTACTCTTTAGCTAAAATACCAAGTATCTCTAGAGTTTTTTGGCTTTAAGACGCAGAGAGTTGCTGACTACCGATACGCTAGAAAAGGCCATGGCAAGACCGGCAAATACCGGATTGAGCAACCATCCAAACAGTGGGTAGAAAGCTCCTCCAGCCAAAGGAATGCCGATGAGATTGTAAATAAAAGCCCAGACAAGATTTTGTTTGATGCCGCGCAGGGTTAATTTGGACAATTTGATAGCTTTGACTAATTTGGAAATATTTCCATGCAATAAAGTTATGCCGGCAGATTCTATCGCCACATCTGTGCCGGTAGACATAGCTATACCAACATCGGCTTGAGCCAAGGCTGGAGCATCGTTTACACCATCCCCTACCATCGCCACTATTTCTCCTTCAAGTTGTAAATCTTTTATAGCAATTAATTTTTGTTCTGGGGAAAGCTCTGAAAATACTCGGTGTATTCCTACATGAGCGGCGATATAAGCGGCCGTATTTTTATTGTCTCCAGTAAGCATCACCACAGCGATACCCAAATCAGTGAGTTTTTTTATTTCTTCTTTTACTTCCGGCTTTAATACATCCGCTACTAAAATAATTCCAAGTACGCGGTTTGCTTGAGCTAAAATAATAGGAGTTTTTCCTTCCTTGGTTTCTCGGCTAATTATATTTTCATCCGTCGACAGATCAAAATCGGCAAGTAATTTAAAATTACCGGCAAAATATTCTTCACCGTTTATCTTTCCTTTTATACCCTGACCTCTTACGCTTTCAAAAGATTCAACTTTTTGAATTTCTATTTTATTTTCTTGCGCGTATGATACTATCGCGTGGGCAATAGGATGCTCAGATAAATTTTCCAGTGAAGCCAGAATAGA
Organism: Candidatus Magasanikiibacteriota bacterium; assembly: GCA_026396535.1. Lineage (GTDB taxonomy): Bacteria > Patescibacteriota > Patescibacteriia > Magasanikbacterales > GWA2-37-8 > CAIOJG01. Next base: position 2,883 of record JAPLWP010000042.1, read on the forward strand.
AATTATTTCTTTTTTATTCATAGAGGATTGTTCTATTATAGACACAAGCTCCGGCTTTCCTTTGGTGATGGTTC
>JAPLWP010000148.1 GCA_026396535.1 Candidatus Magasanikiibacteriota bacterium
GTTAGCAGTTTCAGCAGTAACTTCAGCTACAGGAGCTTCCGCTTCTACTTTCTTTGCACTGTTTTCGGCCTTTACGTTTTTTGTAATTTTTAATTCACCTGGACCACGAACAATCACCAAAGCATTGCGACCACCTGGAACAGCGCCTTTGACATAAATTTCATTTGTTTCTGGATGTACTTCTACAACTTCCAAATTCTTTACAGTTACTTGATCGCCACCCATGCGACCAGCCATGCGCATACCTTTGAAAACGCGTTGCACACCACCGGCACCAATGGAACCAGGAGCACGCAAGTTGTCTTTATGACCGTGAGATGCAGGACCACCACGGAAATGATGACGCTTCACTACACCGGCAAAACCTTTACCTTTACTTACGCCAGTTACTTCGATTTCATCACCGACAGTAAATGTATCTACCAAAACCAAATCACCGCGGGTAAGACCCTCGGTTTTTTCTGAACTAAATTCTTTTAAGAACTCACTGTGAGCCAAGTCTTTCAAATGTCCAGCTTGAGGTTTACTCAAACGCCATTCTTTCTTTTCACCAAAACCAAGTTGCACAGCATCTTTCTTTACCAAAACAACGGTACAAGGTCCGGCCAAAACACGAGTTACTGGCACTACTTCACCGGAAGGTAAAAATACCTGTGTCATTGCGATTTTCTTTCCTAAAATGAATTTCATAGTATTTTTTGTCATTGCTTCCCAGACTAAAGGAAGGTAACTTAATTAAATTTCTAATCTTTTTTTAACAAAAAACTAGAAGCAACAACACTGATTAAAACCACTTTGGTTTACAGTACTTTTGCTTCTAGCCTTCTTTGCTTTCCAAAATTTGGTAGGCGGTATCGACTGTCACAAGACAGCAGATGATATAAGAATGGCTTTTAGTTTTTTATTGGTAAATATCTTTTTTTCTCCTGAGCTAAACCTGCCTGTGTAAATGTTTTTTGCTTTTTCCTGTTCATACAGGGCAAATCTTATTTACTTAGACCTTTTAGCTAACTACTTGGTGCTTATAATAGCACAATTCCTACGGTTTGTCAAGGGTTTTACAACCCTCTTACATCTTGATTTCTACATCTACACCAGCTGGCAAATTCAAACTCATCAAAGCGTCTACACATTTTGGACCGGCATTGATAATATCGATCAAACGTTTGTGTACGCGCATTTCATACTGTTCACGAGCATCTTTATGTACAAAGGTGGAGCGCAATACAGTGAATTTGGACTTTTCAGTAGGCAAAGGTACTGGACCGATTACTTTGGCATCGTTGCGAGCAGCGGTGTCAATAATAGTCTTAGTAGCCTGATCGATGATACGGTTGTCGTAAGCGCGGATTTTGATGCGGATACGAGTACCAACTTCTTCTTTGGCCTTTGGAGCTACTTTTTCAGCTTTAGTTGTAGGATTTGTAGTTGTCATGTTTTTAATTAAATAAAGGAACTAATTAAAGAGCGTCTTAAAGAAATTATAAGGGGAGGTGTGTTTGAAACACCTCCCCAGATAATCTTATTTGTTGATTTTTGTTACTACACCAGCGCCGACGGTACGACCACCTTCGCGGATAGTGAACTTCATTTTGTCTTCCATAGCTACTGGAGTGATCAATCTGACCTTCAAATTGACAGTATCACCCGGCATAACCATTTCTACACCAGCTGGCAATTCGAGAACATCACCAGTTACATCGGTAGTACGGATATAGAACTGAGGTTTGTAACCTTTGAAGAATGGTTTATGACGACCACCTTCTTCTTTGGACAAGATATAAACTTCCGCATCAAATTCAGTATGAGGAGTAATAGAACCGATTTTGGCCAAAACCATACCGCGTTCTACTTCTTCTTTCTTGGTGCCGCGCAACAAGATACCAGCGTTATCACCGGCCTGACCTTCTTTGAGGGATTTGTTAAACATTTCAATACCAGTAACGATAGTCTTCATTGGTTCTTCGCGTAGACCAACGATAGAAATTTCATCACCAATTTTTACCATACCACTTTCGATACGGCCAGTTACTACTGTACCACGGCCTTCAATGGAGAATACATCTTCAACAGGCATCAAGAATGGTTTGTCAGTAGCGCGCTGTGGCTCTGGAATATATTCATCCAAAGTCTTGATCAAGTCCATAACAGGCTTGGAAGCGGCTTCGTCAGTTGGATTTTCCAAAGCTTTCAAAGCGGAACCACGGATAATAGGAGTGGTGTCGCCAGGGAAACCATATTTGTTCAAAAGATCACGAACTTCAACTTCTACCAATTCAACCAAATCTGGGTCAGCCATGTCGATCTTGTTCAAAAATACTACGATGTAAGGCACACCTACCTGACGAGCAAGTAAGATATGTTCACGAGTCTGAGGCATCGGACCGTCAGCAGCAGATACTACCAAAATAGCACCATCCATCTGAGCAGCACCGGTGATCATGTTTTTCACATAGTCAGCATGACCTGGACAGTCAACGTGAGCATAGTGACGTTTTTCGGATTCGTATTCAACGTGAGCAGTAGAAATGGTAATACCACGAGCTTTTGACTCAGGAGCTTTATCCAAATCGCCTACGCCCTTATTCTGGGCAACACCGCCATGAGCGGCCAACACCTGCAAAATAGCAGCTGTCAAAGTTGTCTTACCGTGGTCAACGTGACCAATTGTACCTACGTTCAAGTGGGGCTTGGTTCTTGAAAACTCAGCCATAGGATTAAATCTTCACGGCTCTACACCCGAGTGGTCGGGGCAGATTTTTGTCCAGCCGTTGTTTTTGTATATATATTAATAAAAGAAACACGCTAACCAAATAGTTGATTAGCGTGGGCATTATATCAGGGTTTATGGGTTTTGGCAAGGGCTAAAGGGGTGTGGATAAATATTTGACATGAACACATTTTTTATTCAATGGGTTCTAAATAGAATTTTTCTTCTTCTCCTTCAGGTAAATCGGATAAATCTTCCTCGGCAAAATTGGCGGCTGGAGCAGATCCGGAATTAAGAGGGGCGGTTGGAGCCACATAACTTACCGGCTCAACTGGTGGCTGTGGGACCGAATCACCGGATGGAGCGAATTCAATACCGTCTTCTTCGTCTTCTAGCTCAGAATCATCGATTTCTTCGCTAACCTCAGGCAAATTATGCACTTCTGGGAGCTTTTCTTCCTGTTCTACAGGCTCTGGCTCTTCTGGCTCAGTCTCCTCTACCTCCGGTTCGTCGTACTGAATCTGGGGCAAAGTGGCTTTTTTTTCATTTTGTTCTTGCCAACGATTGATATCGTGATTGAGACGGCTAAGCATCTCCTCTTCGGCTAAATCAGATACCTCAGCAGTAGTATTGAGCAAATCTTCATATTCATTGAGATTCATCACTACCATCGCTTCATCGGTATCGCGATCCAATATCACAAATCTATCGCCAGTGCGCTTTACCAATCTGATTATTCTGTCTAATTGATTTTGCTTCATAAATTAGTAATTTCAAACTTATCAGTGGTTTATAGTTTTATTCTATATAAGCAGGGACAAATAGTCAACTCAAAAAAATGCGTATGAGTGCGGGCAGATCAACGGGCTTGTCAGCAATAGCCAGTGGATTGCCCAGTTCAAGCGTGGCTAAAGAGTGATAACCCCACGCCACAGCTATAGAATCCACACTAGCGACTCTCGCTTCTTTAATATCACCCAGGGTATCCGTAACAAAAATGCAGTCGTGAGCCGTTAGATTAAAATCTTTAAAAATCATCTGAATTTTTTTTGATTTATTACTTTCAATTTCCGGACCCATGATAGCGGCAAAATAATTTTGTAAATTATGTTGAGATAAAAAATCTTTTATAATATTGCCTAGTGTAGACGATACAACTATCATCTCATAATCTTTGCTCAAATCTTTTATTACTTCTGGCATGCCGGGCACACAGCTTATCCGCTTGAGTTCCGGCTCATATTTAGAAAAAAAATCTTTTACACCACTGTCAGACAAAATATCATTTGGCTGTTTGGTTACAGAATCATAAATGTTGCCGTCAAATAATTTACGATACTGATCTTGCGAAATTCTAGCTCTATTTTTATTTTGGATACGAAAAGAAAAATCAAAACTATCTACAATTACTCCATCAAAATCAAATAAAATATATTTTTTCATATAACTACATTCTAATCGCCTTTTAACACTATGTCCATGTCTAAAAAAATAAAAAATCCCAACTCTAGATTGGGATTTTTTATTAATTCTGATTACAAATTTTTATAATCAAAGTGTGGCGCGCTTTTTTCTGTCTCCTTGTCAGAAAAATTGGCGCGCGGATGGAGTGGATGAAGTGTGACAGCAAGACATCAGACAGTCGCCTCCGGACGCGGACGCGGCAGCTTGGCGCTCGCCTCCCGAACACGAATCGCGCGTTGCGGATCGCGCTGGAACGGGGCGAGCACCTGATGCAGATCGCTAGCCGGAGCGTACCGCTTCTCGACCAGCAACTTGCTGGAAGGATGAACTGGAACCTGATCCAGTTCCTCACCGAGGCGAATAGCCCAGAACAGCGACCCGAAACCGAGAACCGCGCTCACGATGTCCAAGAACGTGGGCTTGCCCGGCACGAGGTGCACCAAGAAGTAGCCAGCGCCGAGAACCGCGATCACGCACAGTGTAATCAGTTGCAGTTTTTTCAAAGCACTCCTTTTTGCCGGTAGGCAAGGCCATGACGGCCCTATACCGGACACAACTTAACTAACATAATTATAACAAAAAGTCAAGGGTAAAGATATAGTGCAAATAAAAAAATCCCCCGATTTTATCGAGGGATTTTTATTTTATTTTAGGGCGTAATTAAGTTTACTTTTATTTTGGCACCGGCTTTACCGGCGTTTCCTTGATATGTCAGCTCTACGCTTGAGCCCGATTGTTTAAGAGCATATTTTTTCTTAGCATTTACTTTGAGCACTACATTTGTACTCTTGGCACCAGTCAATTTGAGCCAAACATATTTATTATCAAACTTCACAACTTGAAATTTAAAAATCGCAGAATTATCAAATGTAAATGAATTGTTTTTACAAACAGTATAAACACCATTTCCACCTTGTTCATTGGTACAGCTATCACCAGTTGTATCTAGGGCAGTAGTATTGGAATCTACTTTGATCAGAGCGCGACCTTCAGCACCTACACCTAAATAAGTTACTATTACATATTTACCTGGTTTGTTGGTGACATAAAAAGTTTCCGGTTCGTTGATCACCAAATCAGCGTCGGATTCATCTAGACCAACCAATTCTACACTGGCAGTTTCACCATCATGATCTATTACTTTTATTTTTGTACCACTCCAGTAGTGATCCACGGCAAACCCGGTACAAACAATGAAATTCACATTGCCGCCAGTGATATCGGAACAAGCTGGCAAAGTAGAACCGGAGTTGCTAGTAGTAGTGGCTGAACTATTGGAAGTATTAAATTTGAAATAAGTATAATCAGACCATTGACCAGTAGTTCCATTTGGGAACATTGGTAACACGCGAGTACGGAATTGATTATCACCAGCCAAAGGCGAAGTGGTAAAACTGTTGGAATATACTTTCCATTTGAAAGAATCAGACCAATCCGCTCCTACACCGCAGTGATCACAACCAACTTCTACTGTATAGTTGCTGGCATTTTTAACTTCCTGCCAATTGATATTGGCAATGCGAGGAAAATTGGTAAAGACAGAATTATTTATTGGTGAAGTAATAGTAGTTTTGGAAGACAGATCATAGGTCACAGCAGTCTCAGCTTTTTTAGCCTGACAAGCACCGGACACACATCCATTTTCACATTTGTACCATTGAGTGTGAACATAGTTTTTGCTTCCACTAGCACTACAATGTGTTTCAGCAATATAGTCACCGGAAGTTTTATTTTTGTCTCCAATAAAAGCACCACAAGTGTCACCGTAAGTACCATACACTCCGGTCACTTCGTCATTACCGGTAGCAGTACCATATACATAGTTGTTGAAGTTGTCGGTTTCGCTACAAGTGGCTGATGGAGCTGGAGTAGGTTTTGGCTGACAGGCTCCTGCAGAACAACCATTTTCACATTTGTACCATTGAGTATGAACATATGGATTGGTAGCAGTGCCGCTGCAATGTTTTTCAGCAATATAACTACCAGAAGCTTGGCCCTGGTCGCCAACATAATTACCACATGAATCTTGATAAGATCCCACCACCTGACTCACTTCATCTTTGCCGCTAGCGCTACCAAACACATTATAATTTAAACCATTGTCAGAATCAGAACAAGAATTTACTTGCACCGGCGCAGTCTTACAAGCACCATCTCCACAACCGTAATTACATTTGGTGAGTTTGTGTTCGTAAGCATAAGTTGGATCATTGTTTAGACAAACCAATTCTTCCAAATATCCACCGTTTTCATCGCGGACGCGATTGGAGTCTACACAATACTCTTCTACTACTACTTTACCATAAGTAGGAGTAAAAGCATTTAACACACCTTTAGTATAAATATTATATCCGCCATCAGAATCACTGCAAGTCGGCATCGCGGCAGCGACAGGAGTGCTATTACATGGTTTCCAGTCTACGCGATATTGAGTGTCGCTTAGACAAGTCATTGTATAATCTTTGTAACCATTACCAGCATCACGGCAAGCAGTAGTAAGAGTGTCGGCTACGCCATCGGTACGAATAATGGAAATATCTTTTCCAACCTGAGTACATTTATTTACATTCACCGGATTCCAACCTGTATCGGGCAAAGCGGCGGAAGCCATTTTGGGCGCAAGGGCTAATAGCAGTGCGGCCAACAACCAAACACTTTTTTTCATAAAACACTAATTTTAAATTATTCTGCTAATGCAGATTAATAATGTAGTTTTTATTATAACAAACCCTGAACATAAAAACAACAAAATTAAAACCGCTCGCCCTACTCTATCTCCAAAACTTGGAAACAAAGTAGGTTGGCGAACGGTTTGAATCTCCGCTGCTTCCCTACCCCAAAAGGGTGGAACACGGACGCGAACGGACCTTCCTACGGATGGACGCGCTCGTAGAGATAATCTACCAACTCTCCCATCGTCTTATGGCCCTTCAGGACGAAGACCTTGCCATACTTATGATGGCAATGCTCACCGATCCGACGCGCCAGATGATGGACAAAAGGATGCTGATCCTCGAAGTGGCCGACAGCCCGCCGGAGCGAAGCGCGGAACTGCTCGCGGGTAGGCCTTTCCACATCCTTGAGCGGAAGCGCCGCCTGGTTGACGAACTCGAAATTCATGGACTGAGACGAAGTTTTGCCAGCTGAGAATAGACGCAGCAGCAGGCCAGCTCCCGCCAACACGCCCACCAGGCCAACTTCACCCATGACCCGACCCGCCTGCGGATACAGACCAAACAAACCCGGCGCAGAACACAGGATCAAGATAGCAGACAAGATCGCGACGATCCAGCCGGCCTTGATCAGTCCAGAACGCAAAGGATGGCTATGACGCATAGCGGTCTCCCAGAATCTTCTGACTAGGATATGCACCCCGCACACCCAAAGCAGAAGATTAAAATTACAAATAAATTATAATTTTAAGTGAGTGCGAGCGGTCCAATGTTCTGACCAATCTCATCGTCACCGGCCAAGTGGCCTATCCCACCATATTTCGGAAGATGGGATAAAGAGCGCTCAGAGCGTCTCGAGGTAGGCCAGGCTGGCGGCGATTTCCTGCTTGAGGTCATCGAGCCCTTGGTCGTCGGCGTAGTAGGCCACGAGACCGTGGTACTGCTCACGCCGGAACACGATGTAGTCGGAAAGCATGGCTTCCGGGACTTCGGCGAGCTCCTGCTTGAGCGAGGCCAGACACCGGCCGGGCTGGCCAGCACGACAGACGAACTCGTTCACTTCGTGCCGCTGCACATGGTCGCGGAACGGCGCAGGCACTTCTTCGGACACGAACAGAAACTCGGCCTTCGGGAACCCCAGGAAATACCTGAGTTGGGTCAGGTTCTTGCCCAGGATGTGATAGGGATATAGCACCCCGCAGACATCCAGGATACCTTCACCCACGACGAACCCCTGTGCCCAGTGCGGAACTTCTTGCGGCATGATCACCTCTACAACTGAAATCAGCATCTTACACCACTAAGTGGCGTTCCCCTTTGGCGCTGATGTGGTTACGATGGGGAATATTTTCCTGAATTATTTTCGGAGAAATATTTTCCATCGCAACTACTATGAAAAGAACTTAAAAAAAATACCAGAAAAATTGATAAATGTCAATATATATGATAATGTATGAATATCTTTAACTCCTATAAAATATGATTTCACAAAATTTTAAATTAAAAAATGATCAATATCGAAAAAATCGAGGTGGCCATTCCCGTTTTCTTAATATTTTTTGTGACAGCTGCAATTCACATCTCCTACTATACCAAAAAGATGGGCCTGGCGAACTAAAAAGAATGTACTTGGACAGAATCCATGCGCCAAAAATTAAGTACGGCAAAACTAATGATTTCAAATGTTCATCATGTAAAAAAGTGATTGGAACTTTTTATAATTACAAAAAAGAAAATCGATCAGCTATCCCTCCCTTTCCTCCGTTTTGGTAATGTCCGCACTCAAAATTTTAGAACGACTGGATGTAGTTGGAATAGATCGCACGCGCGATCTCACTCACGTGACCGTCTTGGGAGACGATCTCGTAGTCATAATTTCCAACATACCCCAAAGCCCAGAAACGCTGCAGCTCCTTTTGCGCGCTGGCGAAACGCGCACCGTCGGCATCCCGACCGTCTTTCCCCATACGTTGACGAAGCACTTCGAGCGAAGGCGGCGACACGTACACGACAAACAGCTGGCCAGAGAAGGCCGTTGTCATGACCTCCAGTCGATCGATCGGCCAATCCAGCACCGGGAATTTCCCGATTACCAGTGCCTCTTCAATCGGCAACCTCGGCGTTCCATAACGGATACCACCGAAGAGTTCGTTAACCACGAGGAGTTTCCCGTGTTGCCACATTTCGTCCATCTCACTGCCACTCACCGCGACCTTGTTCGTCTCTCCCGTTCGAAGTGGACGCGTCATGTAGGGGCAGATATAGACGAAACGATCGTCGAGCTTCGACAACTCTTCGATGATCGCACTTTTGCCGACACCGGATGGACCCAGTAGAAGCAAGAACTTGCTCATCACTTCCTCCTAGCCAAGTTGAGAGCTCCTTTCATCGCGATCGCCGCCGTTTCAATAGCGGCTTGCCACGAATCAGAAGCGCCTGGATACAGAAGGCCGCGCGAAGAGTTCACGAACACACCCAGACCTTCCAAGTTGAGCAGTTTGGACAAATCGTCGTAGCTACCTCCCTGGGCACCGACACCGGCGAGCAAGATCGGCATGTTGTCAGGAACCAGCGGACGGATATTATTCATATCCAATCCAGCGGTCGAGGACAACACGGGGATCATATTCCCGTTGCGATTCCAGCGATTCACCACGAGTTCCAACAAGTACTGCCAGAGCATGCGACCGTCTTGGAGACGGACATCCTGAACAACACCACCGGAGATGTTGCTCGTCTTGACGAGTACGACGACGGACTTGTCCTTGAGTTCGATCAGCGGCTGAATCACATCGTCTCCCATGTAAGGGTTGACGACGATACCATCCGCCTGGATCTTGTCAAACAAGTTGTCGATGTACGCCGCCATCGTATTGTCGATATCGCCAATCTTGCAATCGACGATGACAGGCACGCCCGGTTGGGTGCGATGGACGTAGCGGACGATCTCCTTGAGTACATCATGCCCGCCGGGCAAGATATCGAAGAACGCCTTCTGCGCCTTGAACGCACAGACATGTGGACCAGTAGCATCCACAACCCCCTGCAGGAACGCCAAGACCTGCTCTTCGGCACTTCCGAATTTCTCCAGGACTGCACGCGGCAGTTTCGAGAGATCCGGATCCAAGCCGGCGCACAACAAAGTATTGTGCGTGCGCATACGCGCCAAGAGTTGATGGTTTGAAGTCATGATATTAACCCTCCTGGCCGTTGAGGCCCTTGTGATCAAGGTGTTTACCCTTGGCCGCGAGATGACGAGCAGTATGAGGAGTCGGAGCGACGAGCACCGGCACCAATTGATCAGACACAGTGTAACCGTTCTCCCCAAACACCACAGCCTTGTGAGGGTTGTTGGTGGCGAGATCGATGGCACACGACGACGGCACTCCGAAGAACTTCAGGATACAAATGACGCCGGAGTAAGTCCGAACATCAATAACGCCGCCGGGAGCCAACAGGCTAGCCGACTCGACCGTATGCACCTTGAGGACGTCTTGAAGCCAGAGGGTAGCGAGCTTGAAGGTCAAACCCATACCCCGACCATCTTGACGCGGGATGTTAACGATAATTCCCTCACCGAGTTCAGCGAGCGTCCGCATGGCCAGCTTGAGCTGCTCACAGCATTCGCACGTCTGATCGCCGAAGACTTGACCGGTCTCACACCCAGAATCGGTACGCAAAACCAGCCGTTCCTTCCGCTTGAAGACGGGATTGAGAGTGTCGAGATCAATATCGCCACGAACCAGCACGGAGTACTTCTCCCACTGATCATCGATGGCGAAATTGAACTGCCAAAAAGGACCGAACTCCGTGTTCAGGACGCCGAGACCGCGCCGTTCCACCGAGTAGAACCGCTTGTCTCCAGCCTCCACCACGTCGATCCTCTTCTGACACGGCTCCATCGAACGCTTGACGAGCGCGATGAAATCCGCGACTTCTTGAGGCGACTTGCCGGACTTGTTGATGATCTTTTCCATATTGGGCGCTTGTACAGAGATAGCCATGGCTATCCTCCTTTGTCTTGTGATGTTAGCTACAGATTCAGCGGCGGGTACGTCCCGTCACTGACCTTTTTGCTGAACGAGCCATGAATCATGCGCAAAGCCAGACGATTTTCCAGCTCGTACACCATCGGAGTCGCAATGAGTGCACCACACTTCGAGCAATGCAGGTTCGCCAAATCCTTCTTGTCGGTGGCTTTATCCTGCAAAGTAACCAAAGCCGGCGGAGCGAAAATCCGATCGATGTACATGCGCAACAACGCCCCCGGACCGTCCTTCTGGTACAAAGCGACGTGGGTGTTGCAGGCGCTACAGAAAATGTTGAGGAAGCGAGAATTGCCGCCTCGACTTTTAGCGTAGCGATCCTTCTTGAAGTTGTGCTTGGTCGGTTCGTTGGTCATATTGCCTCCGTTACATCGTAACGTGTTGTGGTTGTGTTTGAGCTTCTGGTTGAATCATTCATTATCAAAGAACCAGGCTAAAACTAACATAATTTTGTCTTTTGTGCAATAGTAAAGCACTCTTCTTCCAAAAATTGATTGAGGTAATCGCGGATCGGACGTGGGTCAAAATCATACAAAGGTACCTGCACGCGATGGCGCAAAAGACTATTTTGACTGAAATATAGATTCTTGGTGGCTGGTGGGTTGTAAATTATCCAAAAATTATTCAATTCGCTGTAGCGATAATACTTTTTGCCAATTACGACACCGGTATTGGTGAGAGCAAAATACACTTCCATCGGCTCTACCATATCCTGCATGAATAAAATGATACCAAAAAGTACAGTGATCAGAGCAAATAAATAATTGCCCGATACTACCCCATATCCTACCAAAATGGCTCCCAAAATTCCGATTGCTACATACCAATTTTTGCTGCGTTCGTGTCTTTCGTACTCATTTACATTCCATTCGTATTGGACGTCGCCGATATTTACTTCGGAATTTAAAATGTTTTGCGACATATTGAAAAAAATTTGATTGGTGGATGATACTGGATTTGAACCAGTGACCTTTGCAATGTGAATGC
>JAPLWP010000045.1 GCA_026396535.1 Candidatus Magasanikiibacteriota bacterium
GTGAAATTGGATATGTTGTGACCGGTCTCAAAGAAGTCCGCGACTGTCGCGTGGGCGATACTATCACCACACTTAATTCCGAAAAAACCGGCGTAGCCAAAGAATCTTTGCCTGGCTATAAAGAAGTAAAACCAATGGTATATGCCGGCATCTTTCCCAACGAAGGTGATGGCTATGAACAATTACGCGATGCAATTGACCGTCTCAAACTTAGCGACTCAGCGCTGATCTACGAACCGGAACATTCTCAAGCTTTGGGTTTTGGTTTCCGTTGTGGATTTTTGGGAATGTTGCATTTGGATATTTTTCAAGAACGTCTCAAACGTGAATTTAATTTGGAAGTAGTAATCACGGTACAAAGCGTAGCCTATAAAATAGAAAAAACTAACGGAGATAAATTGACCATTCACAGTCCACAAGAAATGCCCGAACCAAACCACGTCACTGAAATTGCTGAACCGTGGATGACGCTAGATATTATTACTCCTCAAGATTATGTCGGCAACGTGATGGGATTAATTTCCGAACGTCGTGGCCGTTATGTGAATACTGAATACCTCAGCACCGGCAGTGATCAGCGCGCTCTTTTGCATTATCAAATTCCTTTGGCAGCTTTGGTTACTGATTTTTACGATAAACTAAAAACTGTCACTTCCGGATATGCTTCTATGAACTACGAATTAATCGGCTATGAAAAAACCGATGTGGCAAAAATTGATATTTTGGTCGGTGAAGAACCGGTAGAAGCCCTAGCCACTCTCGTCTGGCGCGAAGACGCCTTTCATATTGGCAAAAAAATCTGCGAATCCCTAAAAGATAGTTTACCACGCCAACAATTTGAACTAAAAATTCAGGCGGCTATTGGCGGCAAAGTAATCGCTTCGGAACGCCTGGGCGCTTTACGCAAAGATGTTATTGCCAAATTGTATGGTGGCGATGTGACTCGCAAGATGAAGCTACTCGAAAAACAAAAGAAAGGTAAAAAACGCATGATGGCTCACAGCAAAGTGGATATTCCGCCAGAAGCTTATTTAGCAGTACTAAAACGATAAAACATATGAAACATAAAACAATAAAAAATCTTTGGACGGTTGTAGCAGTTATCGGTATTATTGCTATGGTGCTGTTTACAATTTTACCATTATTTCAATAATTATAAATTTGTGAAAATACTTCGCCAATACCAATTGGATATTATTTTTCTTTTTTTAGCCATATTATTTTTCTTGTTGGCGTTTTTTTACGCTCTAAAATATATGGGCGTAGACCCACATGATTATGAATGGTATACAGCTCTGCCACTAATCATTTTTTATCTGACATACACACTGCGACTACGTGACAAAATAGCTATCACTGACCGACGCGCCTTAACTACCAAATCCATGCTGTACTGGATAGCTCTAGGAGTATCACTGTTTAGTTCTTACGCCACTCCTATTTCAGCCAAAGACTACTGGTCATTGAACGTTTTATATCTTATATTTAGTTTATTGTTGGCTGATTCTTATTGGGATTTTAAAAAGATGACGCTGAAAGATTTCAAAAAATAATATGTCCGAAAAACCAAGAAATTTAGAATTTCATCATGTGCCGCACGGAGAACATAATTTTGAATATGAGCCAATTGGTGAATTGGCCGATATTTTTAAAAATGGCGACTACGTAAAAGTAGAGACAATCAAAAACTACGTCCAACAGATTGTGGAACAGGTAAACCGCAGCACCGATCCGAACGCGCAAAAAGCTTGCGTAATGGATCTGCTGAGAGAAAATAATATAAGAAATCTTCTTGTCCAAATAAAAGTGGACGAAAATGATATTGATGAAGTGGAAAAAATGACAATTTATTGGGTTAAAGAAATTAAAAAAAGAATAGTAGAAGAGTTAAAAAAATATCTTCCGGAGGATATATATTTTTTTGTAACTGAAAAGCACAAGGAACAGATGGGTCACTTTAACAAAAAAAGTACTTTAATAGACACTGGAACAAATAAAGAATACTTTTTAAAGGAGGGTACGACTGATTTGGAGACCAAAAAAAATAGGGAGAAATGTTTAAAAAAATTAAGAAACGCACTCGCAAACCTAAAAAATCCCGATGAAGAAATGCCATTTATTATCGCTCCAAAAGATATAGGCCAAAGCACTCAAGATAATCAAGCCGACAAAAAAACTTTAAGCTATACTTCACAAAAAGCAGATCTAACGTTAGTAGAAAATATTTTATTGGATAAAATCGATGAGGATAAGTTTGAATACGATATAGAGCTAGCCGAAAATGGTGCCCGTCAAGTTTTAAACGGAATTTTAGATTGTCTTAAAGGAGCAAAATTCCTGGCCGAAAACAACCTTACTTTGACCGACTTAAATACCGAACCAATTGGAAAAAACTTCGGCATCAATAATAAAAATAATAAAGGCTGTTTTTTTGATCTTGACGGATTATTAGAAGTTGATTCTAACATTCACCGAATCGTCGGACCGTCAGAATCAGACGGGAAACCAATGGTTGACTTATTTGCTCCAGAGTACAGAACATTCTTTAATCAAACCGCTTCCAGAGCCACAACACAATCCATGATTTGGGAAATTGGCAACTCCCTTTATCGCCTAGCTGACATTCAAACTATGATAATTTTTGCAACACCAAATTTTTTTAATAAGACAAAAATGATGTTCGTATGGGAAAAAATAAAAAATTTTAGCGAAAAAATGACCGCTGAAAATCCGACAGATCGACCATCTTTCGATAATTGCATCACTAAATTAGAAGAAATAATCAATAAACTCTCAGATAAAAAATAATATGTCAAAAAAATGGATCATCGCCCCGGCTGTACCGGAAGATTTTTATTCTGAACATCCTGAGCTACCACCCATAGTGTCCAAGCTAATGTACAATCGTAATCTGCGAACTCAAACACAAATTGATGAATTTTTGAACCCAGATTATTCTCAAAATATTCATGATCCATTTTTATTTGTGGATATGGAAAAAGCGGTGGCAATTATTTTTGACTGTATTGAAAAAAATAAAAATATCGTGGTGCATGGCGACTATGATGCCGATGGCGTCTGCGCCGCCACTATTATTATTAGTTGCCTAAAAAAACTAGGCGCCCAAAATGTATCGGTCTTTCTCCCCCATCGTGAAACCGATGGCTACGGACTAAACCTCAATACCGTAAAAAATTTAAAAGAAAAAAATACTGATCTGATTATTACTTGTGATTGTGGAGTGAGCAATACCGCCGAAGTAAAATTGGCCAAAGAGCTAGGCATGCAAGTAATCATAACTGATCATCACTCTATCCCCGCCCAGACTCCTCCAGCCGACGCTATCATCCACCCCAAGATGCCAAATGAAGTTTATCCCGACAAAACCCTTTGCGGAGGAGCGGTCGCTTTTAAACTGATTCAAGCTCTTTTAAAAACACATAAAAAAACCAATGAACTTTTGGCTGACGGTCAAACTCACGAAGCTTTTGAAAAATGGCAGTTGGATTTGGCAGCGATTGCTAGTATTGGCGACATGGTGCCACTGCTAGGCGAATCTCGCACCATCACTCGCTATGGACTGACTGTACTAAACAAAACAAAAAATTTAGGACTAAAAAAACTCATGTTTGTTTCTGGTCTTACCGATGAAAACGGTCAGATGAAACGCGGAGAAATAGATGCCGGCACAGTCGGATTTCAAATTGTACCTCGCATCAATGCCGCCGGACGCATGGATCATGCCAATGTGGCTTTTGCTCTTTTGATGGCAGAAGACGAACACGAAGCGGAAAATTTGGCCTGGGCCCTAAACCAAAATAATGTAGACCGCCAAAAATTAACTGAGAATTTGGTAGCTCAAGCAATAAAACAGGGGTGAAATTACTGCTTCTGGTCGTAGTATTTCTGAATTTAATATGGTCGCGGCGATTCAAAATAATTCAGAATTTTTTGCTAAATTCGGCGGCCATCCTCAGGCTTGCGGATTTACTCTCAAATCTCTGGATCTACTAGAAGCTTTCAAAAAACGTTTCAATGAAGTAGCGGCTGAACAAACTCAATCTGTAGAATTAGTACCACAAATAAATATTGATTCCGAAGTAGACCTCGATGATATTAGCTGGCCACTGTACGACCTGCTACAGAAATTTGAACCATTTGGAATGAATAACGAAGAGCCAAAATATGTCGCTCGTGGCCTCACTATCACCGGTATAATGCCGGTAGGACAAGATGGTAAACATCTTAAACTCATGATCAAACACAATTCACAAATTGTGCGCAAAACAATCGGCTTTGGTCTAGGAGATATCAACCGCCACAAAGATGATTGGAAAAATACTTTGCACGTTGGAGATAAAATTGATATGGCCTTTTGTGTGGAGGCCAATGAATGGAACGGCAATCGTGAACTACAAATGACAATCTTGGATATAAAAAAGAGCGATCAATAGATCGCTCTTTTCTTTTTATTTTTTTAGATCTTTTTCCAACTCTTTCCAACGTTTTTTCAGCTGATGTATCAGGCTATTTTTTACTTCAACAGCCAACTTCCATTTGTCGCCATATTCTTCTACAGCGCGCTCTACTAGAGCGTCATACATTTCTTCAGTTGGTCCTTCGAGTTGTTTAATACTGGATTTCAATTCGTTAAATAAAGGCTCCAAGTGGCTCATGATTTGGGAGCGAACTTCTTTTCCTTTAGGAGTGAAATTGAGCCAAGTCAAAAATGCTCCTACTGCCCCACCTACCAATAAACCCTTTTTAAAGTTACCCATATATATCGAATTAATTATATTCCTATTATACCACTAAACTTACTTTAAGTCCCACAAGCAGCAGCATTAGTGCCACCACTAGCGCTCACTGTATAGCCAAAGCTTGGTTGGTAAGCAGTATTAGGCAAAGTCTGCTGACATTCAGCTGGAGCATTGTTGAAAGAAGCACAAATTGCTTGTTTTACAGCTTCGGCAGTGCGTCCTACCCCTTCGGCTTGCACACCGTTGATCACCAAAGTCGGAGATCCTTGTACACCGTATTTATCATTGAGATCAGCATTGATTGGGTAAACTGGGTAACGGCCAGACAACCAAGTGGTCTGATCATTAAATTTGTCCAAGATGCCAAATTTCTTGTTGGTAGCATTAACACAAGAGGTCAGAGAACCAGCGGAAATTCCAGTGCTGGCCAAACAGCCGGCGGAATCATCTTTACCAGTGAAACATTTCAAATAATCGCGATATTTAGCTGGTTGCTGCTGCTCAATACAATACTGACGAGTATTTTCTTCCACTTCTTTGAGACCATGCATAGCATAGGAAACAAATTTTACATCAATATCAGCTTTGTCTTTGAGCAAATCCCAAGCTGGCAAGTAAGCTTTTTCCATTTGCAAACCATAAGGGCAGTAAGCCATTACAAAAAGTTCTACTTTTGGTTTATCAGCTTTTGGTACTACTGGAGTTGGAGCTTGTTGCTGCTGACCATTGTCAGCTACCTGAGCAACGCTAGGAGCGCCAGCCAAGTCTTTTTTAGTAGAAGTAAATCCACCTTTAAAATAAACACCAAGCATGACTACAAAACCAACGGTACAAATCACCAGCACACCGGCTACTAGACCTACAAGCAAAGCGCTTTTAGAATCCAGACTGGCGAAAAAAGACTTTTTTTCTTCCATAGAATTATAAAATAAGAGTTAATTAGTATTAGTTAAAGTTGTATTATTATATACCAAAATAAGATCAGATACAATGTCTGTCTTGTGTATATCTAGCTCATCACTAATTTGTCCCAAAACAAAGGCTTTTTTATCATTTTTAAGGGTACTTATTCCTCCCCTAGACTGAGACCGTCTATTTACCAAAAAACATACGGCTTTGGCTATGGAAAAAACTTTGGGCAAATAATATAAATTGTAGAACTTAATAATTAGACTAAAAAAATCCGGTGTTCTGAAATCATTGTGATAAGTCACTACCAAGGCTTTATTAGGATTCGCCTGCGCCCAGCTGATAATCTGACTCGCAGCTCCAAAAAAAGGACAGTGCAAATTGATGATATCATACCGATCCCAAGAGTTGGCATTTTCAGATATTGGTTGCTGACCTAGAAATTGACGACTCGGAGCGGTTACGCCTACTTCGGATTCTTCTTTTTTGGTAGTTGTGCCATATTCCAAAGTAATCACCTCGGATTGTAAACCAAAATTATT
The DNA here is from genome assembly GCA_026396535.1 of Candidatus Magasanikiibacteriota bacterium. GTDB lineage: Bacteria > Patescibacteriota > Patescibacteriia > Magasanikbacterales > GWA2-37-8 > CAIOJG01. The sequence continues at coordinate 6,212 of JAPLWP010000045.1, forward strand.
TTCTTCTTCGAGCCAAGCAAACGCTTCGCGGCGAATATCATCAAAATAATTAAAGGCCGATGGAATTATATGCAATACTTTCATATAGGTACAAACTTACCATTAAATTTATTTCACTTTTTTTACGCTGATATGAAAATTTGGCGAAGGAATATTTTGCAAAATTATTGATTCCCAATAAACTAGACTATTTACAGCCGAGCGTGCCAAAAGAAAAAGTTTCTTAAACTTACTGTGTTTGGATAGACCGCCAAAATATTCTTCATTGTTTATTTGAACTAGGTTATTATTTTTGGCCCGACGATCCATGAGATAAAAAGCCAAAATACCAAGCAATTGACCAAAAAAATGTTCACTATACTTTTTGTTTACTACTTCAAATCCAGACCCGACCAAAATTTTCTCCCAATGAGCCCGTGAAAACCGATTAATATGACCCGCGTATTTATTGGTAAGAGTATCAAATCTTG
>JAPLWP010000104.1 GCA_026396535.1 Candidatus Magasanikiibacteriota bacterium
GCAGTGATGGACAGATTATTACCAAAATTCCACGCGCCAGAAATATTTTCATTTTCTAGAAGTTGCGCAAAATCATCTACAGTTTTACCATTTAATTTTTTTGCTTCGAAAGCAGAAGGTACTGCTCCCAATAATTTGCGAGGTAATAAAGTTTCCCAACTGGGGCTACCGGTGCCCCCTACGGAAACTTCCAAATAAACCGACTGACTAAAATCAACTGAACTGAGGCTATTTACCGATCCAAGCAACACACTAAATAATCCATTGGTTACAGCTACCTTATTGGTACTGGTTCTGGTTTCCGTCCAAAGCACACTACTACATCCAGAGTCGGCACATAATTGAAATTGTAAATTATAATTACCATCTGGTACGGCACTGTTACTTGTATCTGTTAATTTACCTTGGTAATTGATCTGCTCATTAAAGTCCGCATTGGCCGCACGAAAAAACGTCAATGTAAACATCGTCGTCATCAGTAAAACTACCGGCAGTGTTCCCACCAAAAACCTTCTCATAAACAACCTTATAAACACCAATAGTATAGCACAAAAAAGCATCCTTACGAATGCTTTTTTTATAAAAAATTTTCTCTACCTGTGGATAAAAAAATAATTTTACAGTTTGGTCAAAAATAGCAGTAAAAACAGCGCCGAAACACCCACTACTCTTTTCCAACTTATAACCGAATTAAGCATCGCGACCTTGGCAATGTTCAAGATATTTTTAACATTCTGGACAATTGAGTACCTTACCGCTGATTCTGTGGCTATAAAATTTATTTTACCGTCTATTTTACCCAAAACTTGATGATTATTGTCTAAAAAAGTAACACTCGATTGATACTCCCCATCATTGATAGCCGGCAAGGAAGTACCAAAAAAATTGTTATTTTTTTGTAAAATATAAGTCTGATACCCGGTTTGAGTACCAAGGGTAATAAGACCAGTTTGGGTATTAGCCGGAATTTTTTCCATAGGAATCTGCAAAGAAACCTGGTCGCCAGATTTAAAATTCACTTTATCTTCCTGATTTCTTATCTTATCTTGGTTGTTTAAAAAAATAATATCAGAAAATTTTGTTTTAATTTGCGGGACAGCACTCAGTGGCAGCGATTTTTCAGGAGGAATCTCTATTTTTACCACCTCCAAAGGAGGAGAAATTATTTTGGCAGAAATTGGAATAGCAGAAAGACTGGATCCGCTACTATAGACACCCTTACTGTCTAAAACAAAAATAGTATAGTAATAGCGCTTCCCATTGGTAAGATTTTTATCCTCCAGAAAAAAATTTATTTGATCTGTAGTCTGACCCAGCCCATCATACAGCAATCCACCGGCCGTAATATTTTCAGGATAAAATAAAGTAGAACGACGAATTATAATTTTTTTCCATTGAGCCAAGGCAGGCTTGGTCCAGCGCAACAAAATAACGCGGTCTGAACTGCTAGCTACAAAAATTGGATTTATCACTGGATTTGGCGGCAAAATGATCGGACTGGAAGTAACTTCGATTATAGGAGAATTAATACTACCTCCACCACCGCCCCCTCCTCCACTGGAGTTATTATCTGTAGTAGTAGGCGTGCTGGTCGCAATTACTGGACAATCAGCAACACAATTGGCAGAATTTTCATTCTGATCCAAATCACACACACTATTATTGTTACAATTATAAACTCCGACATTCACACCAAAAACACTCTGAGAAGCTCGAGCAGGAGCACAAAGGAACAAAAAAGATAAAAGTGATAAAAATAAAATTCTTTTCATTTAGTTGGTATATGCGGTCACTGTAATGTGAGCGCTGTACGAACCGCTAGGTTGGCTATGTGACGAGCCTACAGTGGCACGTAGACTCACTGTAGTAGTGGTGTTGGCGGGAGAGTTGGCAGACAGAGAGCTACTGATAATAAAATCGCTAACTGAAAAACCTTTCCAACACTTGCCGCTAGTAAGTTGATCAGAAACATTACATTGGGCTCCGTCGTTTAAAAAATCACTAACTACATCACTACCATAAGCCGAAAAACCAAAAGCACTGGAAGTGTTGGCTACCGACCAATCAAAATCTGGTACACCGCTGACAGAGGGAGTGTAATTTAAAAAACTATTGGCACCAGAAGTAAGTGCTGGGAAATTATCCGCGGCCACCTGTAGAGAATAACCAGCGCTATTATTGGTAGAAACCAGAATATTCTCCGATCCATCAGCCGTACCGCCACTTATTCCACCGATAGAGGGAGATAAAGTCACATCACCTGAAACAGAAAGAGAAATAGTTGTACTAACAGCCGACATTTGTTGATAGCCGCCATACAAATTAAAAGAACTAGAGGTAGAGCTACCGCTAGCAATCTCCCCTACCGTATCTTCAAAACGATAATTAGTAGAAGTAGACAAATTACCCCCAGAATTTACTGAATCAAACTGCATGCGATAATTAGAACTTTGCATCACATAAGCCAGCACCGGAGAAGAAGAAAGCAGTAAAAAAACTCCACTGCCTAGAGTAATAAATAGCTTTTTCATAAAAATTTAAGCTATTTATTTTTGCGTTCAAAATTGGCCTTAAACCATCTTAAGATTAAAACTATAATTGAAACTATTACGAATAAACCGCCGATGAATACGGCCAAAGCTTTCCATGGTAGTACCCAAAAAGAAACAGACTTTTCATCCACTATATTATTATAACCACGATTAAGAGAAAGTTCAGCGGTATAATACCCAAACATAAAAGAACGCTTCAGACTAAAATCTTTTACGCGGATACTGTCGGGCATAGCAAAATACGGATCAACTATTATTTCATCAATTTTAGCCCCTAATAAATTTTTTATTTGCAAAGATCCGTAAGGATTAAGATAGACATTGCCAGTATTGTCAAAAACTGAACTAAACTTTATCTGCGGATCGGTATAAAAATTTTTATCTACTGAAAAATCTTTGAGCAGACCGTCTTCTTTAGCATCTCCACTGACACGCACAAAAAACAACGAAGCTAAACGAGAAGTGACCACCACATTACCACTCACCACATCATCCGGATTGGTACTGCTGTTGATAGCTGGTACTGCGGTAACAATGACCGATCCATACAGTCCACCCGGCTGGGCATCGGCAGGGATAGAAATCACTACCGGCAAATTCATCCTCTGACCGTGTTTAAGAGAAAAAGTGTTTACTTCTGGATGTAGAAAATCTTTCAAAGAATAAGGTCCTTTTTGATCACCAAGCAATATCACATTTTCTCCCGGCACTCTAGAACCTTTAAAATCTTCGATTTCAATTTTAAAATTCATGTCTTTTCCATAGCGATTCGTGATCATGATGGATCTGGTTTTAGATTGACCAGGATCCATTTTTATTTCAGTCTTTCCTGGACCAATAATATAATCACCAACTTTTGGGGTGGTCGGTAAATCTTCTATTTTTGCCGCCAAAGAAGGTGTGGCAACAAAAGTAAATAGTACGACCAAAAAGATAAATAGCTTCTTTGACATAATTTTAATAAAATTTA
>JAPLWP010000038.1 GCA_026396535.1 Candidatus Magasanikiibacteriota bacterium
CACATTCTATAGAATTATCCGAGGTAGCATTCACATCGGTAGTGGCACCTCCTCCTTCTCCTGGCAATCCCACAGCGTCTGAACCCTGATCCACAGCCAAAACACGAACTGGAGAAACCAAAATAATTATCAAAAAAGAAATTATCAAAAACTTTCTCCAAAACATATTTTAGATTTCAATTATTAAACTCTTTTCCGCGATGAGGGTATCGATACCTAATTTTTCTTGTATTTTTTTCATGAATATTTCTCGGCTACCATTTTCACCATGATTCAGACATACTTTTTTTGGTAAATTCTTTCCACTTCCCATCCAATCCAACAATTTATTTTGATCCCCATGAGCTGAAAAAGCTCCGATGGTTTTTACCTCACACCTTACCGCCACCTTTTCACCCATTACCATCACACTCAGAGCACCTTCTTGAATTTGTCTTCCTAGAGTACCGTGCGCCTGATAACCAATAATCAAAAGTGTACTTTGCGGATCGGACAAATAGCGCAAAGCATGATACAAAATACGTCCACCATTCATCATGCCAGCACCCGCGATAATAATTTTTGGACTGCGAGCACTATTGATGCGTTTGGACGAGTCTCTACTTTCAGAAAGCACTAACCCTGGAAAATCAAACATATCATCCCCGCTTTTCATTAATTTTACCGCCGCTTCATCGTAATACTGAGTATATTTACGGTAAACTCTAGTAGCGCCAATGGCTAGCGGACTATCCAAAAATATCTGAATTGCAGGTAATCGATGTTCTTGTTCTACTAATTGTGGATTCACACACCAACAGATCAATATCTTCCGGCAAATTGTCGGTATCGCGTAAAATTGGCACATGGACATTGCCCACATCTCCGGAAAATATTATTTTTTTACCTTCGGCTATTATTTCAATAAAGGCCGACCCAAAAATATGTCCGGCATCGCGTAAATAAATTTTTACACTACCATCTCCGAATAAATCTTGGGAATGATAATAATCAATCGGTTTAAATTGCTCCATTACACCGGCAATATCTTCTTCACCATACAAAACTTTACGTCCAAACTTGATACTATCGTGCTCCATCACTGATAATGCGTCGCGCAACACCAACTCGGCCAATTCCATTGTAGCCGGAGTAGCATAAAAATTTCCGGTAAATCCTTCTTTCACCAACAGTGGCAAGCGACCGGTGTGATCCAAATGTGCATGCGTAATAACTACAGCAGAAATTTCACTGGCATCGTATGGCAGTGGATCGTGATTTTTTTCTTCATTAAAATCACCTCCTTGGAACATGCCACAGTCGACGATAATTTTTTTATCCCCGGTTTCAATCAAACTATTTGACCCGGTCACTTCACCCGCTGCACCAAAAAAATGTATTTTCATACTTCCAAAATTGATAATATTAAAGTATATTTTACCAAAATACAGAACTATATACAAGCTATTTTTTTTATGATAAAATATTTGATATAAAAAGACCCTATGCGTCGCAATCTGGATAACATCGAAATCGTTGAACCGCCGATAGAAGAACTAACCAAAAAACGATCGTGGAAAGGTGCTTGCTTTACCAGCTGTGCGCTTTTATTGGTATTATTAGTCGGTATAGGAATTGGAATCAAGGTCTACGTAGGCCCAGGTCCTCAAAACCTCAAATCTGTGCCTGACAATTTCCCAAGCGATATTTTGGTCTACGATAAAAATAATATTGAAACCATCACCTATATTTCCGCTCGTTACAAACAGCGTGGACTGGGTATCGCTACTCTGTTGCCTAAATTAATTTTGGCGCCGGTATTCTATAACTCTCAAAATAATGACGCAGGTGGTGCTCTCAAAAATATTTGGAATATAGTATCTGCTCCAAGCAGCGACAACAAAGACAGCGTACAGATAGAATGGACAAGCGTGGAGGCCGATCCGGATTTTATTATTTCCTATTACAAAAAAGAATTACGCAAAAAGAATTTTAAGATTGAAGTACAATCTCAAGGTGATAATGTACAGCAATTTTCTTTTACCCGTGAAGATGGAATCAGCGGCTCGGTATACGCCAGCAATAGCGACGACAAACAATTCAGCACTGATCACCTTTTGCTTACGGTGAATATTCCTATCAAATAAATGCTTAAAATTTTAAATTCACAATCCAAGACTATTACCGGAGCGGCCATAATTTTATCAGCCGCTACTTTATTATCGCGTTTTGTAGGAATAACGCGCGATCGCGTATTGGCTCATTTTTACGGAGCTGGTCCAGTCATGGATGCTTATTACGCTGCTTTCAAAATTCCGGATGTTATTTATAATTTATTAATTGTAGGTGCCCTAACCGCTGGATTTATCCCTACTTTTACGAAATTATTAAGTGATAAAAATGAAAATAAGGATGCCTGGAAACTTACCAACAATATTTTAAATATTTTGGGCATTGCTTTGATTGTACTGTGCGGCCTGGGCATGATTTTCACTCCGATTCTCAATAAAATTTTAGCTCCCGGATTTAATGGTGAAAATTTGATGCGCGTTACTTCTTTTACTCGCATCATGTTTTTGTCTCCATTTTTCTTGGGTGTATCTATGCTTATGGGCGGCGCGCTGCAATCTTTGCGACGCTTTGTGCTATATGCTATTGCTCCTATTTTTTATAATTTTGGAATTATTTTTGGAGCTACAGTACTCGTGCGACTTGTTGGTGAAAATGGCCTGGCCTACGGTGTGGTGCTAGGCGCTTTTATTCATTGCGCTTTACAGGTATATGGCGCTCATCATTCTGGATGGAAATATGCTTTTTCTTTTAATACTAAAGACAGGGACACTCAAACGGTTTTTAAATTAATGGTACCGCGTACTTTGGGATTGGCTATTACTCAGCTCAACCAAGTGGTAGTGACCATGATGGCTTCGTTTTTGCCGGTGGGCAGCATCGCGGTATATAGCTATGCCAATAATTTACAAGCAGTACCCGTAGGAGTGTTCGCTATCCCCTTTGCTCTAGCTATATTTCCATTGTTCTCCGAATCGGTTGCTCAAAAAGATATTTCTTCATTTGTTCAGCACTTTAGTTCCGTAGTACGACAAATTTTATTTTTGATTATTCCGGCTACAATTTTAATTTTACTTTTGCGTGCCCAGATAGTGCGTGTAATTTTGGGTAGTGGACAATTTGATTGGAACGCTACTATTAGCACGGCCGATGCGCTGGCTTGTTTTGCGCTAGGACTTATTGGACAATCTTTAGTCCCGGTATTATCGCGTGCCTTTTTTGCTTTTTCCAATACCAAAACTCCGTTTGTGATTGGAGTAATATCTGAATTAATTAGCATCATCGCTGCCTTGCTACTCATGAAGCCGCTGGGTGCAGCTGGATTGGCACTCGCTACTTCTATTGGAGTGACTGTAAATTTAATTCTTCTCTGGACTAATTTACGATCTGAAACCAAGACACTGGGAGAACGAGAAATATTACCAATGGTACTGCAGGTCACTATTGCTAGCTTTGTAATGGGTATAATTGTACAACTCTTAAAATATCCTTTGGCTAAAATTTTCAATCAACAATTTTTCTGGGGAATATTTGGTCAAGGAGTTTTCGCTGGTGGATTTGGTATTTTGTTTTACGGAATTGTATGTTACTTTTTACAGGTACCGGAATTTATGAAACTGAAAAATAGTTTTGAATGTCGCTGGCTCAAAATTCGCAACTTAAACTCTACCGAAATTATCCAGAATAAAGAATAA